>CADBLC010000066.1 GCA_902795385.1 Fibrobacter succinogenes
CTTGGCTGCGGCGAGGATATCGGGAGAATACGTTCCCAGTTCGTTCAGGAAGGTGGATACCTTGAAGCAGAAAATACCGCTGTTCCAGAAGAACCTTCCAGATTCCACGTACTTCTTCGCGGTCTCGAGGTCGGGCTTTTCCACGAAGCGCTTCACGCATTCGCTATTCTCACCATCGGCCTCGATGTAGCCGTAACCTGTTTCAGGGCCCGTCGGCGTAATGCCGAACGTCACAAGCGCACCCGCCTTCGCAAGCTTTTCCGCCTTCTGCAGGCAAGCCTCGTATGCCGCCGCCTTGCGAATCACGTGGTCTGACGGAGAAACAAGCACGATATCTTCCGACTTGAGTCCAAGGCAGGCAAGCGCGATTGCCGGAGCGGTATTGCGGCCGACCGGTTCCAGCAAGAAGCGGGAATCCTTCGCACCGACTTCTTCCAACTGGTCTTTGGCCAAAAAATACTGCTCCGCATTGCTTACGATGTACTGCGCATCGCAAAAGAGCGAGTTCGTCTTGACCGTGCGCTGGAACAGGGACGTGCCATCGAAAAGGCGCGCAAACTGCTTGGGCATGAGAGAGCGGCTGATGGGCCAAAGCCTGGTGCCGCTGCCGCCGCAAAGAATCAAGTTAATCATAAAGCTAGACCTCTCTCAAATTATTTCTCGCCCCATCCATCATTCGAGATGAGCTGCACGTTACGCGCCGTATTTGCGGTATGGTAGATAAGCTGAGCTGTCGGGAGGATCAATGTTACAAGGCGGTTCCACGTTGCAATACCCGAGGCGTCGACATAAACAATGTCATGGGCCTTCAGGTCAAAGCGGTCGGCCAAGGCGAGAGCCATGGCGTTCTTGCTGTCGAGATGGAACACGTCAATCTGTGATTCCGAAGTATTGCGGATGACGTAGATGGAGCTTGCGGAGGCGTTCATGGCCTGGAGGCCACCTGCAGTCGCTAGGGCTTCCACCAAAGACAGCTTGCCCTGGTTCACGTTCACGATTCCCACCTTCTGAACTTCACCCATCACGTAAACGCGGTTTTCCTTCTGGGTCTCGGCCAAGGCGGGAACAAAGACCTGGTCACCCGGCTTCATAAGAATCCTGTCGAGCGGCAGATTGGTCTTGAACGCATCCAGGTAGTTGATGTCATAAATCTTGTCACCACGGCGAATTTGCACCTTGGCGGGGTCGGCGTTTTCATGGAATCCACCGGCAGCGGCAAGCAGCAAGGGGAGCGTCATCGGCTTTTCATCGAACGACACATGGCCCGGCCTGTTCACTGCACCTGTGACAAAAGCCTTAAGGCTGTTATAGCCCGTCACGCGGACATCCACCTGAGGATCGTTAAGAATCTTGTCCGAAAGCCTCTTCGTAATCTCGGCACGGAGTTCCTGGGCGGTAAGTCCGGCAGCCTGGAGTTCGCCAGCATACGGGTAGAACAGCTTGCCGTCGGTAGTGACTTTTTGCCCGGCGGGCTGGTACTGCCCCATCGGGGAGGTCAATTCCGGGTGTTCCCACACAACCACCTGGACCATGTCCAGCGGGCCAATGCGGTATTCCAGCTGCGGCAGGGAATCCACCAACAAATCAGCCAAATCGCCCACGCTCGCAGAATCATCGGCAGAGGACGCACCATTGCCAAAATCACCATCATTGATGGAATGGAGCTTAACGGCAATTCCGTTGTACGACTCCGAATCCTCGGGCGCAGCCATGCGCATTTGCGGAGCAGCGAAACAGCCGCTCAAAACAACAGCTGCAGCCCCCATCATCAGCAAATTCATCTTATTCATTTTGCAGTCTCACTCTCTTTAATTTTTTCAACCCAGTACGGAGTTAACTTCGATATAAAGTTCCATGCGAGGACAAAGGCATTTTCCGGACGGCGGTAAGGGTCCGGTACATCGACCTTCTGGGGTTCCCCATAACGGAAAACCTTGCCATCGAGCCACGGGTAACGCTGGAGGAGTTCCCTCTTGTGCCCGTTTTCCATCACTAGGACCAGGTCAGCCCACTTGAGAATATCCAAGTTTATCTGGCGAGCACGGTGCGGGCTCATGTCCACGCCATGTTCCAAAGCAATTTTCTGGCTCAACTCATGCGCAGGATGGTCCACCAACGCGCCAAGCCCAGCGCTCATTACGTTAAAATCAGGCCCCAGCCCCTTTTTCAGGAGATACTCCCCCGTCGGGCTACGACAAATGTTTCCAGTACAAACAACAAGGATGTTCTTCATTACTCTTAATTTAAAAATTTCCAGATTAATGGTCATTGGTCAATAGTCATTAGTCAATAGTTAAGCACCAAAGGTGCGATTATCTTCCAATGACCAACAACTACAAATCAAAAGCGAAGCCGAGGTCCTTCAAGAGCGGGTTCTTCGTATCCTTCTCGGAAAGAAGCGGTTCAAACCCGTTACCGACGGGCCACTCGATGCCGATGGCAGGATCGTTCCACATGAGACCACCCTCATCCTTCGGATCGTACAGACGTGTGCATTTGTATACAAAAGTCGCCGTTTCGGAAAGCACCACGAAACCGTGAGCAAAACCTTCGGGGATGTAGAACTGCTTCTTGTTTTCGGCAGAAAGCGTAACACCTTCCCATTTACCGAACGTAGGGCTCCCCTTGCGCAGGTCTACCGCCACGTCAAAGACTTCGCCTTCAATAACGCGCACGAGTTTGCCCTGCGGGTTCTTCTTCTGGAAATGGAGCCCACGGAGCACGCCCTTCTTACTGCGGGATTCGTTGTCCTGCACAAAGACCATGTCGAGGCCTGCCGCGTCAAACTCCGCCTTGTTGTACGTTTCCATAAAATAGCCACGATGGTCGCCAAAGACCGTCGGCTCTACAATCGTCACGCCCTCGATGGAGGTCTTGATAAAATTGAATTTTCCCATGTTAGTACCTAATTTTTCCTTCGGCAACCTTGCGCAGATGCTGGCCATATGGCGACTTGCCGTACTTGGCCGCCGATTCCAAAAGTTTTTCCTTGCTAATCCAGCCGTTCACAAACGCGATTTCCTCGACCGCGCTAATCTGGATTCCCTGACGGTTCTCGACCATCTTCACGAACTCGCCCGCTTCGATAAGGCTGTCCATCGTGCCGGTATCGAGCCACGCGAAACCACGACCAAGGAGTTTCACATCAAGTTCACCCTTATCCAAATATGTCTTGTTGAGGTCGGTAATTTCCAGTTCACCGCGAGCGCTGGGCTTCTGCGCTTTCGCAAAGCCGGACACGCGGTTGTCGTAGAAATAGAGACCTGTAATGGCGTAATTGCTCTTGGGCTCCTTCGGTTTTTCCTCGACCGAGATGACCTTGCCCGCATCATCGAATTCCACCACGCCAAAACGTTCCGGGTCTTCCACGTAGTAGCCGAACACACTCGCACGGCCATTCTCCTCGGCATTCTTTACCGCCGCCTTCAACAGCGGCCTGAAACCGTTCCCGTAAAAGATGTTATCGCCCAAGACCATCGCGCAGCAGTCGTTGCCGATGAATTCCTCGCCCAGGATAAACGCTTGCGCAAGGCCATCGGGACTGGGCTGCACCTTGTAGCTCAAGCGGAGTCCCATCGCGGAACCATCCCCGAGCAGGCGCTCGAAATTCGGCAAGTCCGTAGGCGTCGAGATGATGAGGATATCGCGGATGCCCGCAAGCATCAGCGTCGAGAGAGGATAATAGATCATGGGCTTGTCGTAGACAGGCAGCAGCTGCTTACTCGTGACCATGGTCAACGGGTACAGGCGCGTGCCGGAGCCCCCGGCGAGTACGATTCCTTTCATAATGATTCCTTTGATTTGAAAATAGAAAACTTGGGCATGCGAGACACGCAAAAAGCTATCTTTATGCCCTATGGTAGAGCAAAACAAGGCCATCCTCAAAGATTTTCTAGGTTCCGAAGACATTCTCGGAAGTTTCATGGAATGGGCGCAGTCCCGCGGGACCACACTCTACCCCGCACAGGAAGAAGCGATTCTCGAGCTCCTAGACGGCAAGAACGTCATTCTGAACACCCCCACGGGCTCGGGCAAATCCATGGTGGCCCTGGCGCTGCACTTCGACAGCATCGTACATGGTCGCAAGAGCGTGTACACCTGCCCCATCAAGGCTCTAGTGAACGAGAAGTGGATGGCACTCTGCAAGGAATTCGGAGCCGAGAACGTAGGCCTTTCGACCGGCGACGCAACCGTGAACCACGACGCGCCCATCCTCTGCTGCACGGCGGAAATTCTTGCCAACATGGCGCTCAACGAAGGCGAAAAGCTCGACATCATGGACGTGGTGATGGACGAGTTCCACTACTACTCCGACCGCGAACGCGGTGTCGCTTGGCAGGTGCCGCTCCTGACGCTCCCGCAATCGAGATTCCTGTTGATGAGCGCGACCGTCGGCGCAACAGAATTCTTTGAACGCGACCTCACGAAGCATACCGGACGCGAGACCGTGACCGTGCGCTCCACGCAGAGGCCGGTGCCGCTCGACTTCAGCTACAGCACCTCCGAAATTTCAACCGAAGTACAAAAGTTGGTGAACGAAGGCAAGGCGCCCGTCTATGTGGTCCACTTTACGCAGGCCGCAGCAGCTAGCAACGCGCAGAACTTCATGAGCCTCGACCTCTGCAGCAAGGAAGAAAAACAGGCCATCAACGAGGCCATCAAGGAAGTGCGTTTTTCCAGCCCCTACGGCCCCGATGTCAAGCGCTGGCTCAAGCAGGGAATCGGTCTGCACCATGCAGGGCTATTGCCCAAGTACCGCATCCTCTGCGAAAAGCTCGCCCAGAAAGGCTTGCTGAAAGTCATCTGCGGCACCGACACGCTCGGCGTAGGCGTGAACGTCCCCATCCGCACAGTACTCTTCACGCAGCTCTGCAAGTACAGCGGCGACAAGACGGCAATCCTCACCGCACGAGACTTCCACCAGATTGCAGGACGCGCCGGCCGCAAGGGCTTTGACGACGTGGGCTACGTGGTGGCACAAGCTCCCGAACACGTGATCGAGAACTTGAAACTCGAGGCGAAGAGCCGCCAGACCGGCAAAAAATTCCAGAAGCGGAAACCGCCCGAGCACGGCTATGTACCCTTCGACGAGAACACGTATAAACGCCTGATTGACGCCCAACCCGAACCGCTCACATCGAGCTTCCGCGTAGATCACGGGATGCTCCTGAACATACTGAGCCGCGAGACCGACGGTTGCCGCGCCATGCGAAACCTTTTGAAGGACTGCCACGAGAGCGCCGCAAGCAAGAAGCAACTGCAGCACCGAGCCTTCATGCTGTTCCGCAGCCTGGTGGAAAAGAAGATTATCGAATTCGTGAAGCCCGTCGCTCCCGGTTACAGCCACCTGCGCGTGAACATGGATTTGCAAGACGACTTCGCGATGAACCAGCCGCTCTCGCTATACCTGCTCGACACACTCCCGAAACTCGACAAGGATTCGCCGGAGTACGCGCTTGACGTGATTACCTTGTGCGAAAGCATCGTCGAGAACCCGGACGCGATTCTGCGCATCCAGCAGAACAAGGCCCGCGATGCCCGCCTGAACGAACTCAAGGCGCAGGGCATGGAATATAACCAGCGCATGGAAGAACTCGAGAAGGTCGAGTACCCCAAGCCGCTGCGCGATTTCATTTACGACACGTACAACACCTTTGCCGAAGTCCACCCCTGGGTCGACGTGAACGTGGAGCCCAAGAGCATCGTGCGCGAGATGTTCGAGAACTTCAGTACGTTCAGCGGTTACGTAAAGCAGTACAACCTGCAACGCATGGAAGCAATCCTACTGCGCCATCTGAACTACGTGTACAAGGTCCTTTCGCAGACGGTGCCCGACGGCTACAAGAACGAAGAACTCCTCGAGATGCAGGACTACCTGGGCGACATGATCCGCCGTGTAGACTCGAGCCTGTTGGAAGAATGGGAAAAGATGGCCCATCCCGAAGACTACCAGAAGCGCTTGGAAGCGGGAACCGCCGAAGACGAAGCGGAGAAGGCCTTCGGTGCCGACAAGGCCGCCGCCGACATCACCTACGACAAGAAGCGCTTTATCAACATGGTCCGCCAGAGAATTTTCCAGATTATGGGAAGCCTCGCCAAGCAAGACTTTGCGGACGTACTCGACAGCCTCGCCGAAGATTTGGCCGAAGGTGAAATGCTCGCCGACGAAAACGGCACGCCGTGGACCGAGAAGCGTCTGCTCGAAATCATGGCCGCTTACACCGCCGAACACCACAAGTTCCGCATGGACGTGGAAGGCCGCGCCCTCGCCCACACCATCGTCACCTACGAAGGCAGCACGATGCACGTACAGCAAATGCTCCAGGACGAAGAAGAATTAAACGACTGGAGCATCGATTTCGAGCTGAACCTGGACGAATGTCGCGAAGCGGGTGTTCCGCTGTTGAAACTGCTGCGCATCGGCGAAGCGTAAAAAAACACCTCGCGATACACCGCCGTCATCCCCACTTTCGTTGTCACCCCCGCGTAGGCAGGGTCTCCTTGGTGATTCTGCGCCACAGATGTCTTCTGTGATGTCACCCCCGCGTAGGCGGGGGTCTCCTTTTTATATCTTTACCACCATGCAGAACTTGAAAGGCAGATTCGCGGCAGTACTCCCCGCCGGGGGACTCGGCAAACGCATGGGCGGCAACATCCCCAAGCAACTGATGCTCCTGGGAGGCAAGCCCGTGTACCGCTACAGCCTTGAGACATTCCTCGAGATGGAAGAAATCGCCGAAGTCGTGATGGCCGTACCCGCCGACTGGAAAGACCATTTCAAAAAAGAGTTTTCGCACCCCAAGCTGAAAATCGTCGTTGGCGGTGCCGAGCGCTGGCAGTCCGTAGAGAATGGCGTGAACGCGCTTACAAGCAACGCCGAATACGTATTGGTCCACGATGTAGCACGCCCGTTCATAAGCAAGGAAATCATTCTTGACGTCTGCGAAACGCTCATCAACAAGGGCAGCTGCCTTGTAGCAAAGCCCGCCGTCGACACCATCAAGATTGCAAAAGACGGCCGTGTGGAAACGACCATCGACCGCAACACCGTCTGGATGGCACAGACGCCGCAAGCCGCCTCCATCGCGTTACTGAAAAAGCTCTACGGGCGCATTGCCGCAGAGCCTCTGAACTTTACGCCCACCGACGAGGCGAGCATCCTAGAATATTTCGGCGAGAGCGTCTACATCGTGAAGGGCAACGCCCTGAACGACAAGCTCACGACTCCCGAAGACTTCGAGATTTTCGCGAGCCGCGCTCGCTAACCCCTAAACTTTACCGCCGAACTCAAAACCGGCTTCTTCCACAGCCGTCTTAAGCGCATCTTCATCTACATCGTCTCCGTCGTGCCATTGCACGCGCAATTCCTTGCTCGCAACATCGGCCTCGGCACATACTACACCATCTAGCATGCGCACCGCTTTTTCCACGCATGCCTTGCAGTGGCTGCAGTTCATGCCATTCACGCGGTACGTCTTTATCACCGGTTCCTCGTGCTCATGGCAATGGCAAGATTCTTCATGTTCGTGGCAACCACATTCATCGTCGTCATGGTCTTCGCAACAGCAGCAACCATGATCGCCGCAACCGCAGTGACCGCCACAGCCCTTATGCGCAAACTTCGCATAAATCATCAAAGCGGCTAGCAGCACAGCACATGCGTAATCGAATATGCCCACCGCCCCGTGCCCATGGCACTCATCCGAAACATGCGGGAGCATCGACGCGAGGAACGTATCCATCAGGAACGTATCGACAACAAAGCCGAAAGCCATCGCCCCAAGCGCTATCGACACCAGATACGCCACAAGAGTCCGCTTGCCAAAAGCCTTCCCTACCACGAGCATGCTTGCGATACTAGTTGCTGGACCCGCCATCAACAGCACCAGAGCCGCCCCCGGCGTAATACCCTTTTCCACAAGCGCGAGCGCCAGCGGGATGGAGCCAGTCGCACAAGTGTACATCGGCATGGCGAGCAGCAGCACCACCAGCATGCAGAGTAACGAGTATTCGTGCAAGAACAAGAAGAAATCATCCGGCACAAAGGCGGCAATCAAAGCGCCAAGCAAAAGTCCGATGGTAAGCCACTTGCTCACATCACCCACCATGTTGACAAGCCCGTAGCGGAACGTCTCGCCAATCTTCTGGGCAAACGAACGTTCTCCATGATGTTCATCTTCATCACAGCAGCATTCGCAATGTTCGTCGGAACAACCGCAGTGGTCATCA
>CADBLC010000067.1 GCA_902795385.1 Fibrobacter succinogenes
GCATCCGGGCAAGAAGCTCAACTTCATGGGCAACGAGTTCGGGCAGTGGCGCGAATGGAACGAGAAGCAGTCGCTCGACTGGCACCTGGTAAGCTGGGATAGCCACGGAAAGCTCTTGCAGATGATGAAGGTATTGAACCACATCTACAAGGAAAACGCTCCGTTCTGGGAAATCGACCACTACTACACCGGTTTCGAATGGATCTGGTGCGACGACGCCGACAATTCCATCGTGAGCTTCGTGCGCAAGGACGACCATGGAAACCAGATCCTGTGCGTCTTCAACTTCACGCCGGTGGTCCGCAACGACTACCGTCTGGGAGCCCCCTCGCGCGGCGCCTGGAAAGAAATCTTCAACACCGATTCCGAGATTTTCGGCGGTTCCAACGTCGGGAACTTCGGCGAAGTCTGGACGCAGGACATTCCGTGGCAGAACAGGCAGTGGAGTTTGAACATCCAGCTCCCGCCGCTTGCAGCCGTGTACTTCAGACTGGAACGATAACTGCTGTCAGTCCACCCAGACACAGTCAAGGGCTATGGGGCCTTGATACGTCTGTCGTGGTCTGTACATAGGTACTCCAGTAGCATTAACTTTGACAAAATGCCAAACCAAGCCCAACGCGACATACGGCGTAAAACCTTGGGCTTCGTGGATATCGGAGACGTTCATGTTATGGAAAGCGAACTTCATGCGAACACTGAATCGCTGTACAAGAGTCTGCCTTGGTTGAATAGGCTCCCCAATATGGTTCGGTAAAATCAAATCCAGGTAACCACCCGCGCCATACCGGAAATAGCTTTCCCCATCATACGTATCGTCATGTCGGAAATGCTTTTCCAATTTCGAAAAGCCTAGATTGCCAAAGACAGCACTTTCTACATACCTTGTCTTTAGCCATAAATAGCCGAACATTAAATTGGCACCAAAGTCCGAAAAACCGAAGGCGTCGCTTTTGGAATCATAGCGGCGGATATCGGTTTCCACACCAAGAATTCCGCGGTTTATATAAACACCGAGTCCCAGGTCTACACGCCACTTCGGTTGCATATCCTGGAAATCCCCCAGCAAAAACTGACGTCCCAAATCCATTGACATGTTAAACCTGAAGCGCCCTTCTTCCTTTACAACCAGTCCTGGCAATTCAGAATTCACGATTTTCTTTACCGCATCACAGACCTTTTTTCCATCGGCCCTAGAATCCCTTTGTGCAGCATCACAATACGAGCCGTCTTCATACACCGCTCTCACGTTCCTCGCCAAAACAGAGTCAAGTTCATCCGTATAAAAGAATTCATTGTAATCGTCGTTGTAGTACCTTATCGAATCCCGATTTTCAATAAAACCGTAGTCGCGAAGCAGAATTTTGAGAAGGATTCTTGAACGTGGCGACATGTCCGCAGAATCGGCAAGTTCCCCCGCAGCCGCGAAATTTCCACTTTTGACAAGATCCTTCATCTTTTCGCGCACCATAACGGAAGGTCGTAATACGACATCGTACTTTATCCGACGCGGGAAAAAGCGAAGCGTATCAAGCTTGGCATTTTCTAACGAAGAATCAATGCTTCCCGAGAATCCATCCAAGAAGAATATCCTTTTTTTGACGTCACAGTTGTTTTCTCTTATGGTATTTATCATCCGCTGCGACAATTTCCATGACAATGAGTCACGAGTAAAATCGGGTCCAACATAGGCAAACGCAAAGACATTCTTCATGGATTCTTCGGGTTTCGGTTGCACCCAGGTCTTCATTTCCTTATCAAAAAAGCGTTCCACCCGAATCACCTGGTGCAAAAGCACTGCACCCTTAATTGTCAGGGCGGCATAGCGTTTTTCATACATGTCGCGCAAAGGCTCGGGAACCTGCGACAAAGACGCTTCCACTTTTTTCGACTTGAAATCGCTCCACCCCAAGAAAGCCTTATACACCTTCGGGAACTTGTCAATAAAATTCTGGCCCGGTACATTCAAATTACTATAGATCGTTTCAGATGAAATCAATCCATAATAAGCAACAGGCGCCATTTCAAGCTTCTGCAATACAGTCTGCTTCTGAGAAAACTTGTCTGCGACTAAATCAAACTTGACATATTCTTCTGCAAAGCAGAAAGGCAGAAGTACAAGGATAAGCACTACAAGTTGTTTCATTTTGCCGCACCCCCGCCATTCTTGAATTCAAATTCAACATTCTTTTCTTTATAGCGAAGCATCACAAGCTCAATAGATCCACCCAACCGATATCCGGATGCATCTACAAGGTGATCGGCCTTAACATTCCTCATCCCGCCCCTCAACCGAATTCCATACCAATAGTTTCCAAGCCTTGCAAAAAGGACATCGGCCATGCCTCCGGCACCATACGTAAAATAGTCTTGTCGAGAATCATCATTGCATTTTTCATCATCATAATCGTCGCAAGCCAATTGGCCAATTCCAATGCCCACCGACAGGAACCCATAAAGGTGTACACGCCTCTTGCTCAAAAACATATAGCCAAGATTAAAGCCAACATTCGCATCAAAGAAATACAAGGAATCTACATCCCTATATTTGCCCGAATATGCATCCAGATTCCATCCGAGCAAGAAATCCTTATACAACATATCTATACCCGTAATTCCGCCAAAACCGGGTTTTACCTTTTTTTCGAGGTCGCCAAACAACTTCGAGAAAGGAAGCCCAAAAGAAAAAGTCGCGAAATTATGCAGGTCCGGTTCGCGCATACTCCAATATTGATCAACAAGATATTTCAACTGCTTCTGATTTGTCAGTTTTGACCTATCCTCCGCAATCTTTTTCGATACAGTCTCCTTATCTTCAAACAATCCCGCAAATAGAATGCGGACAAAAGCCCTGTCGCTCCCATTTTCAATTTCCTTGAGAGTTTCTTCAAAAACACCCGATTTCATCTGCTCGCGAAGATTTGTAGCCCCGAGTCCGTATTGTGGTGAAACAAACATCTTATAGCGGGCAACGGAATCAACATTGCAAAGGAAAGCGAAATCCTTCGCAAAATACTTTACTACAAGTATATCAGCATCATAAAAGACTCTATATGAATATTTTTTTTCGAACTCCTGAGTTTCAGCATAAATCCTCTTGAAATCGTCATAGCGTTTTTCGTGCATAGCGGAACGTGCAGAATCATGCAAGAGGATTGCCGCCCCCATTTGTTCCAACCTCTTTTTAGACTCAGTCTCTTCCGCAGATTCTTGATAATCCTCTACGAACAGATCCATCACGGAATTAAGCGAGAGGGAATCTGCCTGTGCAAAGGAGTTCCCACAAAAGGCGCCCCATATAAGCAACACGACAAGAAAGCGATTTAAGCAAATTCCCATACCTCAAACATACAAAAAGCCCCGGCAAAGCCGGGGCAATTTCTTCATAGAGATCCCCGCCTTCGCGGGGATGACACATTACTGATTACTCGAGAGTGATGAGGGTCAGCGTGCGCTTGCCGACCTTGATACCCTTGGAGATATCGACAGTCTTAGCCTTCTTGGACGGATCGTTCGTCCAGCCTTCCTTCAGCTTCTCGGAGGTCTTGTCCAGAGTCTGGACCTTGGCCTTGCCCTTGAAGCCCGGAATGTCGAGCTTGATGTCGAAGTCGCTGTAGGGGCTCTTGTTCACGAGCAACAGCTGGTTCTTCTTGCCCTTCACAGTCCAGTAGGCCGTGAGGAGAGCATCTTCGTCACCGGAAATCGTCGTCTTCATGAGCTTGCCGCGGAGAGCGTCAGAAGCCATCTGGAAGGCCCAGTAGCTCGGACGCGGGCAGTTCATGCAGTTTTCACCGGAACGAGTCAGGTAACCGTAGTCACCGCCTTCCGGAGTGATGTCGTTGTGGATATCCCAGTACTGGGCGTTATCCACGTTTTCGGTGGCGAGCATACCGAGGTAGTCGGCGACGAACAAGCCGTTCTCGACAGAGAGAGTCTGCGGGCCCGGGTTGAAGTCGACGGAGTTCCATTCGGTGAGCCAGAGTTCAATCTTCTTGTCCTTCTTGTAGTGGGCAGTCCACTTGTCCACGACCTTGTGCAGGCGTTCGTAGATAGCGGTGAGAGTCTGCGGAGCAGAGAGGAGGGCGAAGTCGTTTTCTTCACCGAAGTGCTGCGGGTAGTGGTGGACAATGAGACCATCGGCGATGTCACCGGTTTCCTTGAGCACCTTTTCGTTCCAGTCGCCTTCGAGAACGCCGAGCACAGCCACCTTGATGGTCGGGTCAACTTTCTTCATGGCTTCGATGAACTTGCGGGCGCGCTTACCATAGATGGTACCGCCGTCCTTACCATACTTTTCATAGTACGGGTGCCAGTTACCGTAGACTTCGTTACCGATTTCCCAGTAGAGGATGCCGGCCTTCTTGTCGACGTTGGTGTGCTTCACCCATGCAGCAGCTTCCTGTTCGGTGCCGGAACCGAAGTTCACGGTGAACATGGCGTTAGAGCCGGTCTTCTTCAACCATTCGAGGAATTCGTCGGTATCGACCATCCAGTCGTGGTTGTCGAGGATTTCCTTCCAGTGGTCGTCATCAGCACGGAGACCACCCGGGTAACGGACGATACCGTGGTTGATGCGCTTCACGAATTCGCGAGTCTGCACCTTGAAGTTCTTGTTGTCGAGCATGTCGCCATCCCAGAGGGCGGCGTTGATACCGAACAGGCCACCGGAGATTTCCGGGTTGAGCACGTCGCTTTCACCCTTCACCACGACCTTGATGACAGCCGGGCGTTCCTTAGCCTTGATTTCACGGAGGTTGGTAAGCTTGATGTTGTCAATCTGGAAGCTACCGGCAGTACCTTCACCACTCGGCTTGAAGTCGAGAGCGACGACACCCTTCAGGTCGAAGATGCCGTTTTCCTTGGCGTTAGGCGGCTGGTAGTACGGGAACTTGCCGAAGGTACGGAACGGCACGAGAATCGTGGTCTTGCCCTTCGGAGCACCGACGTTGGAAACGAAGATTTCGTTGCCGGCGTCCTGCACCTGCACGGTGATGGACTGCCATGCCTTTTCGGAGTACACGTCGAACATGATGCCCCAGTGCTTGGTCCAGTCACGGTCGGCGGCCGGGCGCTTGCGCTTTTCCATGTCGAGCACGACGTCGACCCAGTCAGCGAGGAGGTAGTGTTCGATCTTGAGGCAGTTGCCGTTCATGTTCGGGCAAGCGCCAACGCTATGCTTCAGCTGAGACTTCGGACCAAAGGCCGGTTCCCAAAGTTCGTTTGCGTACTTGCCTTCGAAGTCGGAAATCAGGAGGTCCTTCTCGTTGGACTTGAAGTTGTCCCACTTGAGGTCCGGGTCAACCCAGTCGATGTTCGAGGTGAACGTGATCTGGTCCACAAAGACGGTCACAGGAGCCGGCTTGCCCGGTTCGCCCTGGTTTTCGCCCTTGCCCACGGAGAAGCGGATTTCCTGAATCTTGTTCCACTGCATGTCCTTGGCGACTTCGGCCTGCTTGTTGGCGTCCCAAGCCTTACCCTTGTCCATGAAGCGCTTCAGAGGAATCTTCACGAGCTGCCAATCCTTGCTGACCTTGATCCAGTCGTTGAGGCCAACCTTGGTCTGGCTCTTCACATCGTTGCCCTGGTTGTCGAGGATACCCACGTACAGCTTTTCGCCGCCGAGCTTACCCTTGATCCAGAAGTAGAGGCCGCCCTTGTTGCGGACCTTGGAAAGGTCGATGTACTTGCCTTCACCGAGCGAGTAGGTCACACCGGACCAGTCGTTGTTGTCGATGTACATGGCAAGCACGTTGCCGTTGCCCTGAGTCTTGGACTTGGCTTCGCGCTGGGCGGTAAGGCCACCGTAGCTGTAGCTGAAGCCCTTGAGCTGGTTGTCGTAGAACGTGGCGAGGGTCTTGGCCTTGCCGTCAAGCTTTTCCGGGTTCTTCGGGCCGTCGATGACGTCCTCGTTTTCATCCCAGTAGATCATCTTCTTCTTCGGCGGAGCCTTCTTGCTGCCCTTCACGATCTCGATGTTGTCCACCCAGATGTTGAAGTCGCTGGCGCCGCTCTTGTCGATGGAGAAGCGGATTTCAGCAATCTTGTCCCAGTCGATACGGGCCGGGAATTCGGACTTGCGGGTGTTGTCCCAGTAGAGACCACGATCCGGGAAGTCCACGAGAGGAATGGAAACCTTCTTCCAGTCCTTCGTCACGGCGCCACCCTCGATGTACTTGTTCATCGGGAGCACGACCTGGGTCTTCTTGCCATCGCTGACTTCTTCGTCGAGGAGGCCGACCTTCACGTTTTCGCCGCCTTCCTTGCCCTTGATCATGAACTCGACCTTGGAATCAAGCATGTACTTGTTCAAGTCGAAGAATTCGTTGTAAAGGCAGATGGACGCACCGGAGTATTCCCTCGGGTCCAGGTTGATATGCAAGGCAGCCTTGGACTTGTAACCGCCATCCTTCGTGATGGTGATGCCCTTGCTCTTGCCGCCGTACGCGTAGTCGAAACCACCCTGGCGATACTGTTCGTCGAAGAACTTGTACACGACAGTCTTCGGCTTTTTCGGCTGAGCCATTGCAGCCACGCTCACACCCAGGAGGATGACGGACGCGACTTTCAATGTTTGCTTGATCATATATCGTTCCTTGTTGTTTGTGTTTTATGTTTACTTGAATTTAAACTTTTGGGGCCAAAAAAAGAGACGTGCCCGCAAATTAAGCGTGCACGCCTGAAAACATTACTTGGCTTCCTTGAGCAACTTCTCTACGAGGTCGGCGGAGAAGCGGTCCTGGCGCTTGCCGTTGATGTAGAAGTTCGGGGTACCCTGGACGCCCACCTGAACACCGAGCTGGAAGTCCTTGTCGATGCGGGCTTCCATGGCGGAGTCGAGAGCCATTTCCTTCTTGAACTTTTCGACATCGAGGCCGATTTCCTTGGCCACGGCGAGGTAGGTGGAATCGCTGAGTTCGCGGCTATGCGGAGCGAGAGCGTAGCGGAATTCCCAGAACTTACCCTGCTTGTGGGCTGCGATGGAGGCGGCAGCGGCAGCCTTGGCGTTGGAGTGGAAGCTGAGCGGGAAGTGCTTGTACACGAACTTGATCTGGTCCGGATACTTCTCGTTGAGTTCCTTCATCGTCGGGGCGATGCGGCTGCAGTACGGGCACTGGAATTCGGTGAATTCTACGATCGTGAGCTTCGGGTTCTTGGTATTGCCGAACACCGGGCTGTCTTCATCCGGAATGTCCCAAACCTTGTTGTCGGCTTCCATCTCGGCGCGGGCCTGTTCCAGCGAGATGCCGCGCTTGTCGAGAGCGTACTTGATAACTTCAAATTCTTCCTTGAGAGTATTGAAATCCTTTTCGAGATTGTCGAGCTTGGCCTGGGAACCGAAGGAGCCGCCAGCGGAAGCCTGGTTACAAGCGACAAGACTGATGGCGAGGATGGCCATGGCAACGATAGAGAGACGTTTCATTTTTATTCCTTTTGAATAGATATGTCTAGCGGGCGCGGTCCGCCCACGGGTTACGGTTTGAAATATATAAAATAGTGGTTAGTGGATAGTGAGTAGTGTTTTGTAGACAGTAGGAAGTTGGAAGTAGACTATGAGAAGTAAAGAAACGACGCCGTTTTTTTCGGCGCCGTTTGAGAGTAAATTAAAATTTACAGTAATTAGCCCTGCGAGGTCTCGGCGAACTTCAGGTTCTCGTAATTCTTCATCGCGAGGTTCAGGCGGTACTCGTTCGGGAACAGGCACACGAGGTTCCTCTCCTTGTCCATCATGCAGTCCATCGCGTATTCCTCGGCGAACTTGCCCACGTCTTTCTCGGGGCCAGACACCCAACGGATTCCATGTGCAGGCACGCGGTCGAGCGCCACGTCGGCGCCGTATTCGCTCTGCAGGCGGAACTTGAGCACGTCGAACTGCAACTCGCCCACCACACCAATCACAGGAATCGCGGACTTAAGCGGTTCGTACAGCTGGGTCGCGCCTTCTTCGGAAAGTTCGGCAAGGCCCTTCGCCATCTGCTTGCTCTTGAGCGGGTTCAACAAGGTAACGCGGGCAAAGTGTTCCGGAGCGAAGTCCGGAATGCCCGTGAAGTTTATCTTCTCGCCGTCGGTCAGCGTATCGCCGATGCGGAAGAGCCCCGGGTCGTTGATACCCACGATGTCGCCCGCCCAGGCGTGGTCGATGACTTCCTTGTCCTTCGCGAGGAACGCCGTCGGGGCGGCCAGGCGGATTTCGCGACCGGTACGCACATGATAGACT
>CADBLC010000068.1 GCA_902795385.1 Fibrobacter succinogenes
CGTTCCAGCAGTGAATCCGTTTTGTCGCCGAGCGAAAACTCCATTTCCATTGTCGCGGCAAAGAGCGAATCGTCTCCCGCTTTCCAGGCTTCCATGTATCCGGCAATCATCGAATCGAGAATCCCTATTTCGTGGAGAACGCTCTTCAGGTAGTACATGCCAACAGAATCGTTTGCCCCCATCCCGGCAAGGGCTGCGACTTGCTCTTCCACGGTCTCGAGCGCAATGATTCCCTTGCCCTGCGCATGCGCCTGTTGCAAAAAGTGGACGTCTATTCCAAGCTCCGCGTCTAGCCCGAGGAATTGAATCCCGACGGCCAGCATGGTCATCGCAGCGGCCCAGGGCCTTAGTTTGTCCAAATTTTCGCACGGGATGTTCCATGAACGGCAAAGACTGTCGAGCGGCCCCTTTACGTTGTCCGGCAAAATCCCGGAGAGGGTCCTCCCCTCTTCCAGCGCCGCGAATTCCTGCGACTGCGTGGCGATTTCTGATACAACAGAATCGTTGCTCACGTCAACTTCTACCGCCAGGTGCGAAGACGCCTTGAACGCATTCTCGATGACGGAATCGAGCGGATAGAACGACGGGTCTGCGAAATGGACGCTCCCGAGGAGGAATACGCTGGAATTAAAATCCGAGACTTTCCAGAGGAAATGCTTGCGCGCCACATGCCCGCTGTCCGAAGAACAAGCCGAAAGCAGCATTGCAAGGCCCGCGACAATTGATATCAGTCTCGTCATGCGGTAAATATAAAAAGGCGGTCCCTTAATCGGAACCGCCGTAACGTTATGGAGACTCTTACTTGGCGACCTTGAAAGCCTTGTTGCCGACCTGCACGAGCAGGACACCCCTATTGTCGATGCGGATCTCGTGCATCGTGGAAGCAATCCTGGAAGCCTTCAGCACGCGGCCGTTCAAGTCGGTAACGGCGAACTTGGAGCCGACCGGGGCATTCTCGATAAAGATGGAGCCGCTGTGCGACAAGACTTTCACGCCAGCGAGAGCAAGCATCGGGGCAATGCCGTCCGGGTCTGTAATATCCGGGTTCGTGCCCGATGTATCCGGGCCCTCGGGCTTCTTGGCGGTAATGCTCACTTCGTAAAGCTTGCAAGATTCGAATGCGTGGAACGTAGTATCCTTTTCGTATTTCACGCCGTTATATTCGCCTTCTGCCGTCTTTTGCTCAACCTCGGGTTTTGCTTTCCAAATCTTGAAGTTGCCTGTCAGGTGGAGCATCGCGAGGAAATGGACAAGACCGTCATAGTAACGCTGGCTACCCACGATGGGCTTGGAGTCCCAGGCCTTCTGCAGCACCTTCTTGACCAAATCCGTGTAGTCATTTTCTTCGAGCAAGGCGTAAGTAGCCACGGCATTCGCACCAGCCTGGCCGATGGTGAAATCGCCGTATCCGCTAGTGCCGTCCCAGTTGAAGTGCCCGTGCCTGTAGCCGTCCTTCTCGAAGAAGTCGGTAATCACCTTCGCAATCTTCGTCTGGCGTTCCATATCCACGCCGAACAAGTAGCTATCCATGCCGTAGTTCATGGGGCAACGGATGGCGTCGAACGCATACTTCGTGGAATTGTCGCTAAAGGCATAGTGCGGAGTTCCGTCGAAGTTGCTGTAGTCGCTGCAGAGGCCCGACTGCGGGTTTGCAGAATTGTAGATGTGGTCGCGGGTGGCCTTTGTCGCCTTTTTCCACTTGTCGTTGTTGGTAGTCGACCAGCGGGAGAACAGGTCCACGAATGCAGGCAAGCTGTAAGAGGCGTCGCCCCAGGTGTTGTTGCCGTCGCTCGGCTGGAACGTGGCAATGAAGGACTGTTCGCTATACAGGGACTGGCCGTTACCCTTCCAGCAGGCCTTCAAAATGCTCTGCGCGTCCTTCATGTAGCCTTCGTCGTTCCAGCGGTGGGCTGCAAACAAGAGCGACATCATAAAGTAAATTTCGCCATCGGGAGCATTGCCCCAGTCGCGCACGGAACCGTCACGGTTTGCCTGCCAGGCGAAATAGCCGCTTCCGCCGGTGGCAGGGTCCTTCCACATGTGTTTCTTGGCCCAGTTCCAGAGCTTGTCGAATTGTTCCCTGTGGTTGGTCTGCACGGCAATCATCATGCCGTAGCTCATGCCCTCGGAACGGATGTCGTTGTTGTTGATGTCGACGATGTAGCCGCCATCGCGGTCTTCGTAGTATACGGTCTTGTCGTTCTGGCCACCGAAATAGTGGTTCCAGAGTTCGTCAATCTTGTCCTGGATGTCCTTGTCGGTCTTGCCCAGTAAGGTCTTGAACGGGCTCGTATAATCGCCGGTGTAGTAGGCGCCAGTCGACTGTGTTCCATCCTTCTCGCAATCCGGACCGTAATAAGATCCAGATTCGTCAAAGAATGTCCCCGTGAAAATTTGCGTGTCGGCTGCACTTGCAGATGCACACGCAAAAGCGATAGAAATTGCAGATAATGCAATACTCTTCATGTTCAACTCCTCAATACGTTACAAGAAAAATAGCCACAAAGAGTTGAATTTTACCCAAAGTAAAGAAAATATGGTTGTAACGCAATACAACAAATGTCCAACGTGGATAAAAAAAACGGCCGCCCTTGAAAGGTGGCCGTTTTTACGCAAAAAAGGCAATTTAGTCGAGTGTGTGCACCAGGAGGCCGTCGCGGAGCTTCGGTTCGAACCAGGTGCTCTTCGGCGGCATGATCTCGCCCGCATCGGCGATGTTCATGAGCTGGTCGAGCGTAGTCGGGTACATCGCGAACGCGCAGGCGCATTCACCGCTGTCGACGCGTTTCACGAGCTCGCCCAGGCCGCGGATGCCACCGACGAAGTCGATGCGCTTGGAGGTGCGCGGGTCGTCGATGTCGAAAATCGGCTTGAGCACGAGCTTCTGGAGCAAGGCCACATCGAGGCTGTCGACCGGGCCCAGGTTCTTCAAGAACTTGTCCTTGAACGTGCAGGCATACCATTTGCCCTGCAGGTACATGTTCACCTGATTCTGCTTGGCCGGGTGCTGCATTTCGGCAAGCGGGGCGATATCGAACACGAGCTTCAGTTCTTCCATGAGCTGTTCCGGCGTGCGGCCGTTCAGGTCCTTCAGCACGCGGTTGTAGTCGAGAATCTTGAGCTGGGTGCTCGGGAACAGGATGGCGAGGTAGCGGTTGTATTCCTCGTCGCCCGTGTTGTTCGGGTTCTGCTCGGCGCGGTAGCTCGCTGCGCGGGCACCGGCGGCACTGCGGTGGTGACCGTCGGCGATGTAAGAAACAGGAACGGCCTCGAAGCTCTTGCGGATGGCCTCGATTTCGGCATCGTCGTCGATAATCCACACGGTATGGCCGAATCCGTCGCCGTCGCTCACGAAGTCGTACACCGGCTTGCGCTTGGTGACGGCACCGAAAATATCGAACTGGCCGTTGTCGCGGTAAGTGAGGAACACCGGACCGGTGTTGGCGTTGGTATCGAGCACATGGCGCAGGCGGTCTTCTTCCTTGTCGGCGCGAGTCAGCTCGTGCTTCTTGATGATGCCGCTGAAGTAGTCGGCAGCGGGGACGCAGCACACCAGGCCGTACTGTTCGCGGCCGTTCATCGTCTGGCGGTACACGTACAGGCAAGGCTTCTTGTCGAAGGCAATCACGCCGTCTTCAATCATCTTGTCGAGGTTCTCGCGGGCATGGGCGTACACCTTCGGGTCGTACGGGTCGACGCTGTCGTCAAGCTCGATTTCGGCACGGGTCACGCGCAGGTACGAATGCGGCAGCCCCTCGGCCATGGCCTTGGCTTCGGCGCGATTCATCACGTCGTAAGGGAGTGCGGAAATGTCCTTGGCCTCGGCAGGATTTACCGGGCGGAGGGCCTTGAACGGGTAGATGTGCATCATGGGCTTCTTTCCTTTGTGGGATTCCTTGATTAAAACTTCGTCTTCAGAGATGAGGTTGTGGATATACCCCGTCTTCGCATCGAGCCACTTCTTTTTGCGGTGGTTCACGATGAAGTACGCCAAGACAAAAAATACAAAACCCGTCGCCGCCGCCATGATGGTAATGCCAATCATGAAGGCTATCAGGTGGTCGGCAGCGTTAATCCAGAGGTTCTTGACAATCACGGCGCAGTTGCGCACGGACATGCGCTCGAATTCGCCCAGAAAGTCAAACGCAATCTTCCCCGGATGGTAGATTTTGCAACCGATGTAGTATCCACCCGGGTAGAAGAAGCCGAACTGCGTCACAGGATTCGCCACAAAGTCCGCAATGACCCCGGGGACCTTGGGGAGCCTGAAAAGGGCGCAGATAGCCACGGTGAGGATGATTGCAAAACCGATTGTCGGCCACACGCCGATAAACACACCGATAAATACGGACCACGCCACCTTGAGGGCATCCTGGCTCCGCGGGAACATGCGGTTGTAGTAGATGCGGCTGAGGCGCTTGTACTTGGATTCCTGCTTTCTGCGGGGCAGGTTATCAATCGATTCTTGAACTTCCATATGCGGGCACAAAGATAGAAAAATATGGCCGAAATTGCTAGATTTGGAAACATGAAACACTTGATTTCAAAAGAAGGTTTCGAGAAGTTCAAGGCCGAATGGGAACAGCTCAAGTACGTGGAGCGCCCGGCCATGATCAACCAGGTCCAGGCCGCCGCCGCCGAGGGCGACCGCAGCGAGAACGCCGCATACACCTACGGGCGTATGCGCGTCCGCGAAATCGACCGAAGGCTGCGCGAACTCGACCGCATTTTGGACGGGGCTCAGATCATTGAATGCAAGCCCACCGAGGACGGTTCCATCCGATTCGGCGCGACCGTAAAACTCGTGGACAAGAAGACCCACCGCGAAAAGACGTACAGCATCGTCGGCGAAAAGGAAATCGACCCGCTCAAGGGACGCATCAGCCTCAAGTCGCCCATCGGAACGGCGCTGGCCGGCAAAAAAGCTGGCGAACTCGTGGAAGTCCAAGCCCCCCGCGGAACGATCACGTACGAAATCCTGGATGTAACCTACAACTGATAATTGATTAACCATCATCCATCATCAATTATCAATCATGTTCATCGACACCCATTGCCACATCGATTCCTACGAACGCCATGCCGGCGAATCCTTCGACGCGCTACTCGAACGGCTCGCCCACGACGCCGACCCGAACGTCGGGTTGCCCGAGGCATTCGTCCACGTGGCATGCGACCCGGCAGATTTCGACCATGCCCGAGAACTCTCCGAGAAGTACGATAACGTCTACGCCGCCTACGGCATCCATCCCGAATACGTCGACACCGAGACTCCCGAAGACGAAGCGAGACTCCTTGAATTCCTCGCCCATCCCAAGTGCGTCGCCTGCGGTGAATTCGGGCTCGACTACCACTACGCCCCGGATTCCGCCCCGCGCCAGGTCGCCCTTTTCGAGCGCCACCTGCGGCTCGGGCTCGAGAGCGGCAAGCCGCTCGTGCTGCACCTCCGCGAAGCCGACAGCGACGCCCTCGCCGTACTCCGCAACGCCGACCTCCGCAACCACAAGATTCACGTCCACTGCTTTACGGGCACCCCCGAGTTTGCGGCGAACCTACTCAAGCTCGACGCCGAAATCTACATCGGCTTTACCGGAATCGTCACCTTCAAGAACGCGCAGAACGTCCGCGACGCAGCACTCCTCGTGCCACCCGGCCAGATGCTCCTCGAAACGGACTCGCCGTACATGGCGCCCATCCCCTACCGCGGCAAGCCCTGCCATTCCGGGTACATCCCCTACATCGCCCAGAAACTCGCCGAGATAAAGCAAATGCCCGTAGAAGAACTCTACAGGCAATGTCGTGAAAATACAAGGCGCTGTTACGGAATCTAGACGCTTACGGCCTGTGCCGCCCCGTAATGCTCCTTCATGTAGCCGAGTGCTGCTTCGGGCGAGAGGGGCTTGCTGAAATAGAATCCCTGGATTTGACGGCAGCCTTCCCTGCGCAGGAATTCGAGCTGTTCTTCCGTCTCTACACCCTCGGCGATGAGGTCGAGGTTCAACGACTTCGCGATGCTTATAACCATCCGTGCAAAGGAGGCGTCTTCTTCGTCGTCGGCCACATGGTCAATAAAGGACTTGTCCATCTTGAGCGTGTGGATCGGGTAGCGCTTGAGGTAAGAGAGGCTACTGTAGCCGGTACCGAAGTCGTCGATGGAAATCTGCAGGCCCATGCCCGAAAGCGCGCGCATGATGTCGATGGTCTTTTCCACTTCGCACATCGCCGTGTATTCGGTAATCTCGAGCTTGAGGTTCTTCGGGTTCAGATGGGTTTCGGTAAGGACCTTGCGCACGTCCTCCACCATGTTGTCGAGCGCGAACTGCTTTGCGCTGAAGTTCACCGCGACCTTGATATTTTCGAAGCCCTGTTCCACCCACTTGCGCGTCTGCTCGCAGGCCATGCGCAGAATCAACGCTCCCATCGGGACAATCAGGCCGGTCTCCTCGGCAATGGGAATGAATTCGGCCGGCGACACGATTCCCTGCTCGGTATTGTTCCAGCGGACAAGCGCCTCGAAACCCACGACGGAGTTGCCAGCGGAAATATCCACAATGGGCTGGTACATCAGAATGAATTCCTTGGCCTGGATTGCGCGGCGGATTTCGTACTCGAGCTTGTAGAGCTTCATCGCCTTTTCGCGGATGCCGCCGGTAAAGAACTGGATGCCACCGTGGTCGCCGTTCTTCTTGAGGTCGCGTAGAATGGCGCTCGCGTTCGCCATGATGTCTTCGACGCAGTCCACGTCGCGGTTCACCACGACAGCCATGGAAACACTGATGTAGAGTTCGCGGCCTTCGAGCATCACCGGAGCCTTGACCTTGTTGTGGAGCCTGCGCACGATGGGCATCAGGTCGTCGTCGGGGTCAGCTCCCTGGATGTTGTGCAGCACCACCGCAAAAACGTCGGGACCGATGCGGGCCACACAGTCGTTGTCACGGCAGCTGCCCTTGATACGGTCGGCCACCACGCGGAGCACGTTGTCGCCGAAGTTCGTGGAGAACGAATCGTTGATGGCACCGAAGCTGTCGATATCCAGAAGCGCTACCGCAAAGGTGTAGTCTGGGCGCTTGGCCGCATTGTCGATGTCCACCTTGAGCTTCTCGAGGAAGAACTTGCGGTTGTAGACCCCCGTGAGAGCGTCCTTGTAGGCGTAGAAGTAGTTCTGGCGTTCGATGGCGGCATCGCTCATGCGGGCGCCGATAAAGCCCACCACGCGGATCGGGCGGCCCTCTTCGTTGAACTGGGGCCTACCGCTCACAGTAAGTTCCTTCGTGGAATCCGTGGAGGCTACAAGATGCAGGGAAAGGTTGAAGGGGCGGTTCTCGTTGAGTGCCTTGCTCATCTCGGCGCGGAACAGTTCCCAGTCCGACTCGATAACGCAGGACTTGAGCGTATCGAAGGAATCGTCCACTTTTTCCGAATCGATTCCCAGGAGCTTCGCGACGCGGTTAGACCAGTAGACCTTCCCCGTCGGCACGTCGAATGTCCAGAAGCCGTCGCTGGAAGCATCGACCATCATCTGGAGCATTTCGTCCTTCTCGATGAGGTCCTTCTGGAAGTCGCGGCTGGGCTCGACAGAAGTCTCTACGGGAATCTCCACGTCGTTACGCAGCTTCTTGACGTTGGTAGCAGACGGGAACTTGTGGAAGAGGGCCAGATAGAGCAGAATGCCTATCGCAAGGATGTAATTAACCAAAAAGAGAATACTGCCCGAGAAATTCAGAATTTCCGGAATGAGTCCAGCAAAAACAACACATGTAAACAACAGCGCAATGCGCAAGACTGCATGTCCGTCGAATATTCTCATATACACCTTGTACTATAAGTTTAAAAATAGTAACAAAACTTGAAAATTTAACGATGAACACAAAGAAACAGAAAAATGTATCATTTTCTTTACTCTAAAAACCACTATTCCAAGTTGGAATGTGACTTGGCTCACATCCGAAGTGTGTAAAAAAAAGTCCCCGGAAGGCGGGGACTTTTCTATAAAAACTTAAAAGGATGCTAACGGGGATTACCGGACGACGATTTTTGCCATCTGGAACCTGTTCCGGACGATATAGACGCCCGCCTTCTGGACAGGAATCACGGCAGATTTTCCCGCCCCGTTCCACACGCGGCCACGCAGGTCGAACAGGGCCGTATTTACATCCTCTATCATGTTGTCGAGACGGATCTCTCGCCCGGAGACACTCACCTGTAGCGCCTTGTAGACAAGCGGTTGCTGTTTGATACTGAAGGGTTCGTCAGGATCAAATCCCCTACTGTCGGAAAAGATGGGGAAACCATTGTTCACGCCGTTGGCATCATACTTAAACGCCTCGCCCATCTTTTTGGCAAAATCCTTTGTCTTCATTTCTTTCGCCGTCATGGGCGTTCCGTAATTCACGCAACCCTTACGATTCTCGTCCTCAAAGTAGGAATTTATGACATTCTGAGCACGGCTAGTAACACCGTTTTCAGTGCATCCAGTTCCCGCATCATACACATTCTTTATCTCCACAATACCTTCTCCAATTAAAGCGGTGGACCATACAATACCAGCGCCAGCCGTCCCCACATTATAGGAATTGGCGATACGCATATTAGCATTCCTACGGGCAACAAAATCTGTTCGATAAGGAACATCTACAACCACTCCAACAATTCCCGCACTGGCACCACCCGAGCGAACAGTTCCTCCATTATACGCTTTGTTAATGTACACTTCACGGTTTGCAATAGCCTGATATTCTTCTAAATCAGACATAACGGCATAAGTAGCAACAACCCCTGGATACATCACGCCAGCAATACCCCCTGCAACATCGGAAGCCTCCACAACGGCATTCTTATTCCAACAGTTTTCAATAACTCCGGCATTTATGGCCACAATTGCGCCAGCGGTATCGCCATAAATGTGAGAATCGGCAATACCCAAGTTTTTTATGGTTCCAAAATTATTTAAAAACAATCCTCCCCTTATTATAGTGTAATCATCTTTTCTAGTCGAATCAACATAAATCCCAGATACCGTATGTCCGCCCCCATCGAAGACACCCCACACACCTATATAAATAGGAACCCAAGGTTTCTTTGCAGATGCTTTCAAATCAATGTCGGCAATCAGCTTGTAATGCGAATTCTGATATAGACTCATCAGTTTAATATCACAGCAGACCAGTTCACTTAGTTTCCATAAATCATCTGCGGTTTCGATAAGGTAAGGCGAATCCGACGTGCCATTGCCTTTAAGCATTTTAAATACTGGATATCCACCATTCTCATTCGTTTCGTCTGCGCCATATAACGCGCCCAATTCCTTTGCCCCCGCAGACTTAAGCGTTTTAGAATCAACGGCAGCAAAAGCAGCATCCGACACAAGACTAGAATCGTTTCCATTTACTATACGATACATGTTTCTTGGATTACTCATCAAAGCTTTGTCATAAAGCATCATGGAATCTATACTTTCTTTCCAATCCCATTTTGTATTCAAAATACCAAAGAAAGCCCCATAATCTTTTTCTGCAGTCACATTCGACGCATTGTATGAATTAGTTATATTAGTATGGAAAGTGCCTGTCGATGCCACGGCAAACAACCCGCCGGCCGGACCTTTTTCGGCAATGATATCCCCCCTGTTATAAACATAGCTGTTCAAGATTCCTTCTAATTCAATTTCACTAACAATCCCAGCAACATAAGCATTACCTGTCACCTTGCCATGGTTTCGCACGAAACGAAGCAAATCCACATTGACAGACTGTCTTATATTTGTAATTCCAGAGACATATTTCCTTCCAGATACAGTTGCATAATTTACGACATCATGAAATTTTGCAATAGATACGCCGGCAATGCCCCCAACTTGAAAAAGTCCTTTGACAGTTCCTTCCACAGAAACACGCTTCACAATGGGAGATGGTCCATAATTACATCCAATGAGGCCTCCTACTTGAAAGTCACCCTCAACATCTATATCCTTGAGTTTTAAATTGTCAATCGTAGCGTCTTGAATCCTCCTGAAAAAACCAGTGCATCGCGAGGCTTCCGTATATCTATCTAAATTGGTAGAATAACTTGTAGACGCATCTATCCGATTTAAAACAGTCGAATCAACTTCTAAACGCGCTTCATGAATAGCGAAACCCGAAATTGAATGTCCCCCGCCATCATAGTGGATCTTGTTTACCGTTACAGGAGTCCATTCATTATTCTCCTTGGGGAATACAATATCGGCAGTTTGCCTATAGTATCTATATGTATCCTTCCCATACTGCGAAGTCCTCAACGCCGCATGGCGTTCAAAACGGCGTAAATCATCAACACTAGCAATCAAGAACGGATCATCGTGAATCCCATGCCCATGACTGTAGATTTTTTCCGGATAGAAATATGCCGACACAGGCAATCCCTTATTGATAGGCGACGCTCCTGTATCCGGGAAAAAATAGGCTCCCATGGAATCCGCATACTCATGGATCGAGTCCGCGTGTTCAGTAAACAAGTCATAGACATGCAAAGTATCAAGACATTCACGAGAACAGGAATCATCGTAAAATAGAGGAGAAACCACCGAATCACCCGTAATTTCACCAGCATTATAGGAATTGTATATGTTTCGACGAATCTTCGAAATATCAGAATTTACCAGTCCAGCTACTCGGCTTTTACCCGAAACCGCCCCCAAATTAGCCAAGTTTTCCAAGTCCGGGGATTCATTATACGCAAAACCACCTATTATACCGGCTACTTTTCTGGTTCCTTTAACAACGCCTGAATTAATAAAACTATTTGGCGAAGATGAATTATACGAATATAAATAACCAAAAACCCCACCCACATCAAAAGATCCTGTCACGGAAGCTTTGTTCCATAGCCCCATACAATCGTTAGATACACTTATATAACTACCAAATATACCGCCAACTACAGAATCAGCCTGGACTGAACCCGATACAGTAAGATCATACTGATAAATGGGACTATAAGAACTACTACCTTTTGATTCATAAGAAACGTAGCCATTCGAATCAATTGACGCTTTCTTTTCATTGAGCAATCCTCCCAACCCACCCACAAAATTGTGGCCTTCGACAACAACTTCCGCATCTATATTTACAATATGTCCATTGTTCTCGTTTCCAAAAGGATTAGGACGAGTTAAAAGCCATCGTTCTTCAGAGCCAAATACACCCGCAAGCGTCCCTACATAATTACGCCCCTTGACATAGGAATTCTTGATTTTAACATTTGCAACGACACCGGACCAAGCTCCAAACAGGCCCTGATAATCCTTGTCGCTATTGATATAAAGGCCGCTGATCGAATGTCCTTCACCGTCTAGATGAACCCGGGCAAATTTAGCCGTATCGCCATAAACGGTCCACTTATTCTTAGGAGCCGTCTTGGCCCAGTCCTTGGCATCGCCCTCATTCAAGACGATGTCCTCGGCCAAACGGTAATACGCCGAGTCGGCATATTTTTTAGCCATCAAGGCAAATTCTTCGGGTGTCTTGATAAGGTAAGGGTCTTCAACTTTGCCTTTACCATATTGGAACTTTTCCGCCACCTTGCCGGTCCATACCGACGATGCGGCCATAACGGACAACGGCAACAACAACAATGCGGTAAAAATCTTGAACAAGCGCATGCTCTCAGAGCCCTCCTATACGTTCGGTACAAATCTAACTTATTTAGTCCAGAATAGGCACAAAAAAAGCCCCCGGCTTTGAACCGGAGGCCTTTTCAAAGGGGGCTCCCCGGCCAAGCCGGGGATGACAGCCTTTAATTACACCGCACCCTGCCACTTCATGGCATCGGCAACCTTGAGGAAGCCGGCGATGTTTGCACCCATCACGAGGTTGCCCTTCTGGCCGTACTTGACAGCGGCAGAGGAAGCAGCGGCGTAGATGCTCTTCATGATGCCTTCGAGCTTCTTGTCCACTTCTTCGAAGGTCCAGGAGAGACGTTCGGAGTTCTGGGACATTTCGAGGCCGGAGGTAGCAACGCCACCAGCGTTAGCAGCCTTGGCAGGTCCAAAGAGGACGCCGGCCTTCTGGAAGGCTTCGATAGCTTCCGGAGTAGACGGCATGTTAGCACCTTCGGCAACGGCCTTCACGCCGTTAGCGATAAGGGCCTTAGCACCTTCGAGGTCGAGTTCGTTCTGGGTAGCGCACGGAAGAGCGATGTCGCACTTGACCGTCCAAACGCCCTTAGAACCTTCGTGGTATTCAGAACCCGGAACGAGCTTGGCGTATTCGCTAATGCGGGCGCGCTTCACGTTCTTGAGGTCGAGAACGATGTCGAGG
>CADBLC010000069.1 GCA_902795385.1 Fibrobacter succinogenes
GACCGGCCTCGCTGCCCACCTTATCAAGACGATTCCGTTCGCCAGCTGGTCTCCGATTGCGTTGATGATCGGTTGCGGCGTCATCTGCCTCTTCATGGCGAACTTCATGAGCCACACTTCTACCGCGACTCTTCTTGTGCCGATCCTCTGCGCCGTGGGTATTGCCTGCCAGGGCAACCTGACCGGCCTCGGTGGCGTGACCGCTCTCCTCGTGTCTGTGGCCTTCGCAAGCTCTCTCGGCATGAGCCTCCCGATTTCTACGCCGCCTAACGCGCTTGCCCATGCGACGGGTTACACCGATACGCGCGGCATGGCCATTACCGGTGTCGTGATGGGCGTTGTCGGCCTTGTCGTCTCCTGGGTCATGATGATCCTGCTCGCCAAGATGAATTTCTTTGGCTAGGATTTTTCTTCAAGGATTTGGGGTCGCCTGCGATGGCGGCCCTTTTTTTGTATATTGATTATGTAATAAAACCAAGGAGAAAAAAATGAAGAAAATCCTACTGGGTTCTATCTTGTTGAGTGTCATGGTCTTAACTGCTTGTGGCGATGGTTCCAGTGCCAGCGAGGTTGACGAGGAATGCATTGATCATCCGGAATTGTGCGAATTGCCTACGCAGGAAACCCCTGCCGTGGAATAATTCGCCCGGTGTAGGCCTTTACATTTTTTGTGTTTCACCATTGAAAGTGTTACACTTTTTGTCTATATTTGCGCAAGTTTGAACCTTGAGTAATAAGACAAGAAGATGAAACAAATTCTTGCAATGACGAAAACCCACGCCTCCTGCGCAATCCACGGCGCACCGGCAGATGGTTTTTCCAAGGTTGATTGTTTTTTTGATTTCGCTGAACTTTTTAGTTCAGCATTTTTTTTACCCGAGTTTAATAATTAATTAGTCAAACGGAGAAAACAAAATGAAGATTGAAGGCATCGACAAAGTCCTTATCATTGGTTCCGGCCCGATCGTGATCGGTCAGGCTTGCGAATTCGACTATTCCGGCACCCAGGCTTGCAAGGCCCTGCGCGAACAGGGTTACAAGATTGTGCTCGTGAACAACAGGGTTACAAGATTGTGCTCGTGAACTCCAACCCGGCTACCATCATGACCGACCCGGTCATGGCCGATGCCACCTACATTGAACCGCTGAACGTCGCCCGCCTCACCCAGATTATCGAAAAGGAACGCCCGCAGGCCCTCCTCCCGAACTTGGGCGGCCAGACCGGCTTGAACCTCGCTTGCGCCCTCAACAAGGCCGGCGTGCTCGACAAGTACGGCGTGAAGGTCATCGGTGTGAACCTCGACGCTATCGAACGCGGCGAAGACCGTGAAGTCTTCAAGGAAACCATGCAGAAGCTCGGCATCGAGACTCCGCGCTCCGGCATTTGCCACTCCGTGGAAGAAGCCGAAAAGATCGTGGCCGAAATCGGTTACCCGGTCGTCGTTCGCCCGGCATACACCATGGGTGGTGCAGGTGGCGGTTTCTGCTACAACGTGGAAGAACTCCGCACCATTTGCTCCAATGGTCTTGAACTCTCGATGACGCACCAGTGCCTCATCGAAGAATCCATCCTCGGTTGGGAAGAACTCGAAGTCGAAGTGGTCCGCGACTCCAAGAACCAGATGATCGCCATCTGCTTCATCGAAAACATTGACCCGGTGGGCGTGCATACCGGTGACTCCTTCTGCGCAGCCCCGTTCCTCACCATCGACAAGAAGCTCGAAGAACGCCTCAAGCGCGATGCTTTCAAGATTGTGGAATCCATCGGCGTGATTGGCGGTACCAACGTCCAGTTCGCTCACGACCCGAAGACGGGCCGCGTGGTGATTATCGAAATCAACCCGCGTACCTCTCGCTCCTCCGCTCTTGCTTCCAAGGCTACCGGCTTCCCGATCGCTCTCGTTTCTGCAAAGCTCGCTGCAGGCCTCACCCTCGACCAGATTCCGTACTGGCGCGATGGAAGCCTCGAAAAGTACACCCCGAGCGGTGACTACGTGGTGCTCAAGTTCGCTCGCTGGGCATTCGAAAAGTTCCGCGGCGTCGATGACTGCCTCGGCACCCAGATGAAGGCCGTGGGCGAAGTCATGGCTATCGGCAAGACCTACAAGGAAACCCTCCAGAAGGCTATCCGCGGCCTCGAAAACGGTCGCTCCGGCCTCGGCTTTGCCAAGGACTTCAACAAGAAGAGCAAGGAAGAACTCCTCGAAATGATGAAGACCGCTTCTTCCGAACGCCATTTCCAGATGTACGAAGCCATCCGCAAGGGTGCTACTGACGAAGAAATCTTCGCCGCCACCTACGAAAAGGCCTACTTCGTGCAGCAGATGCGCGAACTCGTGGAACTCGAAGAAGAAATGCTCAAGACTCCGGGCCGCCTGCCTTCCGATGAACTCCTCATCAAGGCCAAGAAGGACGGCTTCAGCGACAAGTACATCGCCAAGATCCTCGGCATCCGCGAAAAGGACGTTCGCAAGAAGCGCACCGAACTCGGCGTGGTCGAAGGCTGGTGCGCAGTGCCGGTGAGCGGTGTTGAAAACCAGTACTACTACTACAGCACCTACAACTGCAAGGACGAATCGACCGCTTCCACCAACCCGAAGAAGATCATGATTCTCGGCGGTGGCCCGAACAGAATCGGCCAGGGCATCGAATTCGACTACTGCTGCTGCCACGCTGCAATGGCTCTCCGCGAAATGGGTTACGAAACCATCATGGTGAACTGCAACCCCGAAACGGTCTCTACCGACTACGATACTTCCGACAAGCTGTACTTCGAACCGGTCAGCCTCGAAGACGTTCTCCAGATTTACCACAAGGAAAAGCCGGCTGGCGTGATCGTGCAGTTCGGTGGCCAGACTCCGCTGAACATTGCCCGCGCCCTGAGCGACGAAGGCGTCAAGATTCTCGGTACGAGCATTGACTCCATCGATATCGCCGAAGACCGCGACTTGTTCCGCAAGATGATGGACCAGCTCGGCATCCCGATGCCGGAAAGCGGCATGGCCACGAACATTGACGAAGCCCTCGCTTGCGTCAAGCAGATCGGTGGTTACCCGGTGATGATCCGCCCGAGCTTCGTGCTTGGCGGCCGCGGCATGGAAGTCATCTACGACGAAGCCATGCTCCGCGAATATGTGGCAAAGGCTGTCGGCGTGACCCCGGATCGTCCGCTCCTCATCGACCGCTTCCTCCACAATGCTTTGGAATGCGAAGCCGACGCCCTCTCTGACGGCGAACACGTTTACATCCCGTCCGTGATGGAACACGTGGAACTTGCCGGTGTCCACTCTGGTGACTCCGCTTGCATCATCCCGCCGGTGACCATCACCAAGGAAAACTTGGCAACCATCAAGGATTACACCCGCAAGATTGCCGAAGCCCTCCACGTTTGCGGCCTCATGAACATGCAGTACGCTATCGAAGACGGCAAGGTGTTCGTCCTCGAAGCCAACCCGCGCGCATCCCGCACGGTGCCTCTGGTCTCCAAGGTCTGTAACACGCAGATGGCCCGCCTCGCGACCCGCCTGATGCTCGGTGCCAAGCTCGAAGACCTCAAGCTCAAGGACAAGAAGTTCAACCACCACGGCGCCAAGGAAGCCGTATTCCCGTTCGACAAGTTCCCGAAGGTGGACCCGGTGCTCGGCCCTGAAATGCGCTCCACCGGCGAAGTCCTCGGCCTCTCCGACGACTACGCCCTCGCTTACTACAAGAGCCAGGAAGCCGCAGGTTCCTTCCTCCCGAACGAAGGAGCCGTGCTGATTAGCTTGTCCGATAAGGTTAACTTGTCTGAACAGGCCATCGAAATCGGCAAGGAGTTCCAGAAGCTCGGCTTCAAGATTTACGCTACCGAAGGTACCGCCAAGTTCTACGAGAAGGCCGGCGTGAAGTGCGAAGTGGTGAACAAGATCGCCGAAGGCCGCCCGAACGTCCTCGACATCATCCTGAACAAGCAGGTGAACCTCATCATCAACACCCCGTGGGCAAAGCGCGACGCCATCAAGGACGAAAGCGCTATCCGCAAGGCCGCCATCAAGTATAAGGTGCCTTACATCACGACGCTCGCCGGTGCCTACAACACCGTGAAGGGCATCGCCGCCGCTCGTAACGGCCACGGTGCGGTTAAATCTCTTCAGGAATATCACGCTTCTATTGAAGAGATTTAAGGATTAGGGGAGAGGGGAAAGCCTTCCCCTCGCTTCAGCCCCGACCCGCCTTTATAATCACGCCCACTCATTGAGTGGGCGTTTTTTTTGAGCGAAGAATCTATAAGATCGAGATTGTTGGTCTTTATTTGGTGGTTATTTGGTAAATGGCTTTAAAAATGTAAAACAATAAAAATAGGCTAAAATCGCTACTATTTATTTGGTTGAACCGGATTGGAGATGTTAGCTATTCTACTTTGGAATAGCCGCTAGTTTTACAAAACAGCAAAATTTAATTGTTTTTCATCAAAAAAATCATTATTTTGTAAACTTTTTGGCCGTTTTGCGGCTGATGAGGTTATTTTTAAAAGAGTAAAAGTTTTTTTGCTCTTGCGCTCTGTGTGAAATTTCGACAATTTCCAAATGCGAGGACAGGGCGGAATGGCAAATGGTATCAATCATCACAAGGAGTATTGTATGAATAGCCTAAAAATAACCATGTTATCTGCGTTCGCATTGGCTTTTGTTGCTTGTGATAGCAGCGAAGTTCAGATGGTGAAAGGTGGAACTCTTCAGAGTTGCCCAGATAAAACCGTCGAGCAAATGGTCAATGGCTATATGGGTAATCCTGAGTGGCACAGCCTTGTGGCCGAAGATGGAAATGATTATGTCAATGTTGTTGGAGAAATTTCTTACGACGACCAACCGACCAAAGCGGAAATACAGTTTCGGTTGAATAAGGAAAAATCCACGTTCCAGTTCCATGCATGGGAATTAGGTGGTAAGCCGGCGCCAGACATTGTTGCTGCGGTTTTGCTTGAAAAAATGTGCTACGCTGATTTGGAAGATTTTGCGAAAGAATTAGTGGAAGCGCGGCTTAATATGGAAAATATGAATCAGGATGAAGCTTTTGCTTCGGCTCTGGAAAGCGAGGGAAAAGATCTCGCAGAAAAATGTAAGCACTTTGCAGAGTCTGAAGAAGATTCGGAACTCCAGGGAATGTATAAAGCGATGTCTTGCATGGAAGAAAATACTACAAATCAAGAATTGAAAAGCAAAGTCCAAGCTCTAAAAGCATCGATTGGCGTAATCTTGAAGGCAGAAACTCTCTCAGAAGAAAGAAAAAAGGTAGTTGAAAAATATGTGCTGGAAGACCCTCGTATGGCAAAACAGAATGCGAAAAAAGAGGCCTCTGTGATTGAATTTGCAATGCGTTCTTTTAAGCGTATGCTAGAAGCATACTTTGTTGAATCATTTAGTTTTGGAACTTGGAGGGCGATTGACTATAAACCTGCGAAAACTTCTAGCTTCATGTTCAAAGAAATTTCAAAGCCAGATCAAAATACTGGGACTACTCTGGCTGCTGAAGGCATCCAAGCAATTAGCTTGATTGACCTTGCTGGTTGTCCTGCTCGTTCGAGCTGGACTATGTTATGCGTTCCTGACATGAATGACATCACCAAATGTGATTGCTCAATACAGGGCGATAATAAGGAGGCGTGTGCAGAAATAACTCCTGATTTCATGAATTTGTGTAAGTAAGGAGGTTGGATTTCTGCCCTAAATGCGGATGTAATCTTGAATCAAAAAACGCGTCCTCCAACGAAATAGCGAATTCGATTTTTCGGGAGGATTTACTGAATTCCAATAACAAGAAATCAACTTAACAAGAGAGGAAAAAATGAATAAAAAAATACAAATCGGTTCTGTTAGCGGTTGGTTGCTGATTATCATCGGCATCATTGCTTGGTTTGGTGGGATTACGACTAATGTTCAGTCGGCTATGCAACAAACTGTAGAGTGGCTAGAATATGTGGTTGCAATTATGTTGATTTGTTCGGGCATAATTTGCAATTATCTTGGAAAAATTTTAAAGCAACTCAAGGAAAATGCTAAAACAAACTCTAAAGAAGAAAAATAAATAGCTTATTAATTTTGTGCCTAGTAAATACATCTTTAAGAATGGTCTTAGTGATGTATTTATAAGGCGTAAAATCACAAGCATTGTTATCTGCGAGTACATATATAAAACTTCAAGAAATGGTTCCAGAATCTTGTGAAAGGGTTCTCGGAGAAAAATTTAGGTCGCTTAGAATGTAAATCGCTTCCAAAAGGATTTTTTTTGGAATTAATCTAAAGAAGTCCTTTAATCATTTTTTTTAACAAAGGATTTGATGATGAAAAAATGTATTCAAAAGCTTCTACTAGTCCTGGTTACAATGGCAATGGCTGGCTGTCTAGAAGAAGACAAACCCAAAGAAGGATCTTCAACTCTAGATAAAATCAAGGAAGTGTTTTCAAAAGTCAGCCAAGTTAAAGGCGGCCATTTTCTAGACAATTCCACAACAACCATTGGTCAAGCCTTTGACAATTCTTTTGGAAATCCCGAATGGCGAGAGGGTACAACTGCTAAAGGACAGAATTTTGTAGAATTTAAAGGCGTTATTGATGCGGATTTTGCTGAAATAATTGCCAGATCTATAACAGCTTACTCTGGTGATGCTGTGGCAGATCCTTTTGCCTCTGCACCATTTATGGACAATTGTCTTGGCGCGGAGTATGCAAGAGATTTTAAAAAGCAAATGTTTTCAAGCGCATTTAGCTTTGCATTTGTTCCTGAAAATCAGTTGGTTGCGCTGATAAACGGGGAATTTACCAGGCACATAATGGACAAGCAAAGAAAACTGATTGTTCAGTTTGAATTTAACAAGAATGAAAATACTGATTTCCAATTAGGTTATTACGGATTTCTTAATGATGATGAAATGTCCAATTGTGAAATTCAGCAGCTTGTTCCAACAAATGAATTCATAAAATTCGTTTATTCCAATCACGTATATACGGATTTTGACTTCAATAAAATTGCTTCTGAAATTGTAGACCAAACCACCCCTATAGACATGACCGTTATTTCTGCTAAGATTAAGGAAAAAACTAAGGGAATGTCTCTAACAAGGTATTACGCATTATTATTTGCTGTTGAAGCAAATCCAAAAGTTGTGCAGAAAAAAATAGATGATAAAAAGGATGAAGAAGAAAGAAAACGTCTTGAAGAGGAAGAAAAGGTTAGAAAGGCTGAAGAGGAGGCGCTTCAAATAGAGAAAGCTCAAGAAGAAAACCTAAAAAATGCAAAAAAAGAACTAATTGCAGAATTTAAGGATTATAAGAAAAAAATGGATGATTATAAGGCTGCTTGTTCTGATGGCAAATGCAATTATCCAGAATGGAATGTAATTGGTTATGAACCGCCTGAATCAGAATATTTCTATTACACTCACTCTGATGGCTATGTTTGGAATCTAGAATTAAGAAGTAACGAGGACATTATTGGGGTTGATTGTCATTGGATAATTAAATGCTTTAATGTTGATGGCTGCGAATGCAATGTTTCTGAAGATTGTAAAGATGTTGCCCCAAGTTTGAAGTCGTTATGTGATATAGAATACGATTCATATTAAAGAATTGTTGTGAATGACTTTATTGTATAAAATTGCATTCGCGTTAGGGATGGTGACCCCTTGGGGCGAAGACTTGCGGATAGTTTCGTCCTGATGTTTTCGGGAGCAAGGCTTTGTTTTAGGAGGCTGACGCCGTAGGCATCAATACCTTGCTTCTATCGAAGAGATTTAATCTCCTTCAATCCTGAAAAAATTACACCTCGTCGCTAAAAGCGGCGGGGTGTTTTCTTTTGTTTTTGAGGGAATTGCTTAATACCACATCTTTTCGTCGCCGATGGTCGTCGTGGGCCCATGTCCGGGGAATACGACTGTGTCGTCGGGTAGTGGGAGTAGCTTGCTCTTGATTCCGCTTACAAGCGCGTGATCGTCGCCGCCAAAGAGGTCGCTGCGTCCGCGGCTGCCCGCGAACATGATGTCTCCCGGGAACAAGAGCGGGGGAGCCTTCTGGCCGTTCACTTCGCCCGGGTTTTCGCAGTAAAACGCGATGCCGCCGGGGGAGTGCCCTGCGATGTGGAAAACCTGCAAGCGGATGCCGGGCACCTCGACGGCATCGCCCTCGGCAAGGGTGTTGCCGAGTCCGGGCGAAGGCTCGCGCATCGGGAGTCCGAACATCTGGCTCTGTTCTTCCTGCAAATCAAGCAAGAAGGCGTCTTCTTCGTGGGCTTCGAGCTGCACTCCGTACTTGCGGGCGACAAACGCGTTGCCCAACACATGATCCAAGTGCAGGTGCGTGTTCAAAAGGTGGCGCACCGTCAAATGGTTCTGCTCTATGTAGCGGGTGAGGGCTTCTTCTTCGCGTTCGTTGCTAACGCTCGGGTCGATGAGAATCGCATCGCCGGCGTCGTTGCTCAGTACAAAGCAGTTCACGCCGAAGGGGTTCACGACAAATTGCTTGATGTTCATAGGCGCGGGCCTATTTCAATTCCCAGGTTGTGCCTTCCTTGGAGTCCTTGATGACCACGTTCATCGCGGCGAGTTCGTCGCGGATGCGGTCACTTTCGGCCCAGTTCTTGTTGGCGCGGGCTTCCTTGCGGGCGGCAATCAGCGCTTCAATCTTCGCGACATCCACGCCGTCGTTCGCGCCCTTCTTGGCGTATTCTTCACGAGGTTCGTCGAGTTTCAAACCGAAAATCTGGTCGAAGTCGGCCACCAGGGCAGCCTTTTCGCCGTCATCGATATCGCTCTTGAGCATCGTGTTCATGATACCGAGGGCACGCGGCATGTTCAGGTCGTCACCGATGGCTTCCTTGAACTCGTTCTGGAACGCCTTGGCGGCATCGCTCGTAATCGCGGTAGCCTTGCCGATCAGCGGGTCCGTCTTCTTGTGCAAGCTCTTGAGGCCTTCCTTCGCACCTTCCAAAGCTTCCCACGTGAAGTTCAGGTAGTTGCGGTAGTGACTGCCAATCGCGAAGAAGCGGTAGTCGAGCGGGTTGAAGCCGCGGTCCATCAGGAGAGATACCGTCAGGAATTCGCCGCTGGACTTGCTCATCTTGCCGGGTGCGCAGGAATTCACCGTGCATCCAGAAGCGGGCGAACGTGACGCCGTTGGCGCATTCACTCTGGGCGATTTCGTTCGTGTGGTGCACGCGGATGTGGTCGGTACCGCCGCAGTGAATGTCGAGGGTCGGGCCATTGTACTTCATGGCCATGGCGGAGCATTCAATGTGCCAGCCGGGGAAACCGACTCCCCACGGGCTGTCCCATTCCATGGCGCGCTTCTTGTCCTTCGGGCTGAACTTCCACAGAGCGAAGTCGGTGGCGTTCTTCTTTTCGCCCATGTCGATGCGGCTGCCCTTGCGGAGGTTTTCCACGTCGAGGCGGGCGAAGTCGGCGTAGCGCGGGAACTTGAGGCTATCGAAGTAGATGCCGTCGCTGGTGCGGTAGGTGTAACCCTTTTCTTCCAAGGTCTTCACCAGGTCGATCTGTTCCTGGATGTGCTGCGTGGCAGGCGTCCAGCGGGTCGGTTCCTGGATGTTGAGGCGGTGCCAGTCGGCCATGAAGGCGTCGGTGTAGAACTTCGCAATGTCCCACACGGACTTGCCTTCGCGGGCGGCGCCTTTTTCCATCTTGTCGTCGCCGGAGTCGGCGTCGCTGGTGAGGTGGCCCACGTCGGTGATGTTCACGATGTGGTTCACCTTGTAGCCGTAGTACTTGAGCGTACGGACCAGGAAGTCTTCGAAAATGTAGGTGCGGAGGTTGCCGATGTGGGCGAAATGGTACACCGTCGGGCCACAACAGTACATGCGCACGGCGGGAACGCCTTCGGGGAGTGTGAAT
>CADBLC010000070.1 GCA_902795385.1 Fibrobacter succinogenes
CAGGGACTATGCGAAACCGGTGACGACAGTGCGCTCCGCCGCCTGACCGCCGAAGTTCTTAAGGAAGCCTCCAAGTTCAGTAACTTCGTGAGTTACGACTCCATCCAGCACCGCGCCTCCCTCCTGGAAGACACCATCCAGCGTTCTATCGAAGGCCTGCGCCTTACCGAAGACCGTTATCTGAGCTTCCTTGCCACGAGTTCTAACCTTGCCCCGTTCTTCGGCCTCTTGGGTACGGTGTGGGGCATCATGATTGCCTTCTTCCAGATTGGCCAGCACGGCTCCGCCGACTTGAGCGTTGTCGCTCCGGGTATCGCCATGGCCTTGATTACCACGGTGGGCGGCCTCGTTGTCGCTATTCCCGCTTCCGCAGGCTATAACTACTTCACCAGCTGCAACGGCCAGAACGAAATCTCTTACTTCAACTTCGGTTCCCAGGTGTTGAGCTTGTTCAAGCGCGGCGACCTGCTCGCCCTCGAAGAAGTCGCCGGCTAGGAGGCCTAAGTGAAGCGTAGCCGCGGAAAAGAACTAAAGCAGGAGATGAACCTCACGAACATGATCGACATCGTGTTCTCGATCCTTATCGTGTTCATCATCTCCGCTCCGCTCATGAGCCAGGGTGTCAAGGTGGACCTGCCCAAGGCCGAGGCGCCTACCATGGAGCAGGAAAAACTCCTGAAGGTGTCCATCACCAAGAACGAGGAAATCTACATCGCCGACATGCAGGTGGATTTCGGCAGTTTCAACAACGTGTTCAAGTCCCTGTGGAACGGGGACATGGCGGTGGTCATCAATTCCGACGAGGATGTCCACTACGGCCTTGTGATGAAGGTGGTGACCCAGGTGCAAAAGCTGGGCGTGACCAAACTCGGGTTCCTTACCATGAATCCCAAAGAAAAACCGGGTAAATGAATCAGAACGACGAGAATATAAAGTACTTCGCTTCGGACGTGGATAGCTCGTTCGTGAAGATTATCGTGTGTGCGGTAGTCTTCCATTTCTTGGTTGTCGCCGCTTGCATCGCCTTCCATTACGTGAACTTCAAGTCCGAGCCGGAGCCGATTCCCGTGTTCGAGATGGTGCAGGTGGCTCAGCCCCGTCCGCCCGCCCCGCCCAAGACACAACCTCCTCCGCCCAAGCCCCCGGAGCCCAAGCCCAAGGAGCCGCCCAAGCCCAAGGTGAACAAGGAGCTTCCGCCCGATATCAAGCCGGAACCGAAGGAAAAGCCCGAGGAAGTCCACGAGGATACCCCTCCGGAACCGGAACCACCTCCGGAGGAACCCGTGGACGACTTCCCGGTTGACGACATGGATTTGCCGACCGCCGTGGAAGCTCCGAGCCTCGACCCTGTGGGTTCCGTGTACATGGATCCGCTGATGCAGGTCTACTTGGAGCAGCTCAAGAAGATTATCATGAGCAACTTCAAGCCACCCAAGGATTTGAAGGTGGACCGTTCCGCGAAGACGACCGTTCAGTTCTCGGTAGACCGATTCGGCGGGATTACGGGAGTCATCCTCAAGAGGTCTTCAGGGAACAAGGCGTGGGACCACTTGTCGGTACGAGCGATTCAGATATCGAAGGTGCCGGAGCTGCCTCCCAACTACCGAGCCCCGAGCCTGGTGTTGAACTTTAACTTTACTCCGAACTGATGCAGATTACGGGAATGAGAATGAAAAAGCTGTTTGCATTGATTGTTTCGATGATGTGCGCCTGTGCGAGCGTATCGTTTGCCGCGATTGATACGATTGCGGTGGACGTGGGAATCTCGGTGTTCAAGACTATACCGCTGGGCGTGGTCCCCTTCGAAGAGAAGAAGGGAATCGACTGGCACGAAGAACGTCCGCACCAGATTGTCACGCGCGACGCGAACCTCTCCGGGCGTTTTGATGTGGTCGCTTCGGACAAATTCAATTTGGCATTGTTCAGCAGGAACCATGCCGAATACTACGTGACGGGCAAGGTCATTCCCAAGACGGGCGGACAGATGCGCGTGGAGTGTTACCTGTACGTTTCCAAGAGCAAAGACTTGATGCTCGGCGAAAGCTATACTATCCCGCAGTCCGAATTGCGCCGCGCCATGCACGACTTCTTTGACAAGGTGGTCAAGCGCCTGTGCGGCGAACGCGGCGTGGCGAGCACGAGAATCGCCTACGTCTCGAAGATTGACGGAATCAAGCAGGTGGTGGTCTCGGATTACGACGGCTTCCACCGCAACCAAATTACGCGCGATACGAGCATCAGCATGATGCCCGTGTGGACGCTTGGCAACAAGGGTCTTGTGTACGTGAACTTCAAGACGAACCGCCCGAGGCTCTATACCAAGGCCTTTGGACGCTCGGAGCGTGCGCTGTTCACGCAGTTCGACCAGACCTACAGCCCTGCGGTGAATCCCAAGACGGGCGAGCTTTTGTTCTCGAGCACCAAAGACGGCAAGACGGACTTGTACATTGGCGACATGGAGTCGGGCAAGGCCCGCAAGTTCGCTTATCTGAAAAGTAACCAGACGAGCCCCAAATCTTTGTGATGGGCAAGGACGGAAGCGACATGCGTCGTGTTACGTTCATGGGACGCTACAACGAACGTGCCAGCTGGTCCCCGAGTGGTGACCGCATCGTCTACACGTCGATGGATAACGGCAAGATGAACATCTATACCTGCGCTCTTGACGGCAGCGACATTATGCAGCTCACGAGCAACGCGGGTAACAACGAACACCCGACGTGGTCGCCCGACGGAAAGCTTATCGCTTTCAGCAGCAACCGCAGCGGAAGCTACCAGATTTACATTATGCGCTTTGACGGCGCGAACGTGACACGCATTACGCAGGGCGGCGAGAATACGGCGCCCACGTGGTCGTGGTTCTACGAAGACAAATCACAAACAACCAAAGAAGGTGCCAAATGAAACACATCGCTAAATTCGCCATCATCTCTTGTGCAGCCTGTCTCGCCATTGTAGGCTGTGCCAAAAAAGAACCTCCCAAGACGGAACCGACTACGGAACCGGCCCCTGCCGCCGAAGCTGCCGCTCCGGAACAGCCCGCGCTCAACGCCGACTCCCTGGCTGCCGAACAGGCCCGCCTCGAAGCCGAACGTCTCGAAGCCGAACGTGCCCGCCTGGAAGCACTCATCAACCAGATCATGAGCGAAGATGTGTACTTCGACTTTGACCGCTTTGAACTCACGGAAAAGGCCAAGGAACTTTTGGCCCAGGTGGGTGAGCTGTTGATCAAGGAAAAGCGCTTTACGCTTACAATCGAAGGCCATACCGACGCCCGTGGTACCGAAGACTACAACTTCACTCTCGGTGCCAAGCGAGCCATGAAGGTGAAGGAATTCCTCGCTGCTTACGGTATCGAGAACGAACGTATGGAATCCGTGAGCTACGGTAAGGAAGCTCCGAAGGCCCAGGGTGAAACTGAGGAAGCCTATTCCCAGAACCGCCGTGCCAACTTCCGCGTAAACATCAAGCAGTAATTCGAGGTTAAATAGTGAATATGAAACGGTTGGCTCTTAGCCTGGTCGTTTTGTCGTTCGCGCTTACCGGCTGCTCGCAGGTCACCATGCTCCGTACGCAGGAGATGAAGGCCGTGGGTACCGACGTGCAGGTCGCTGTCCTCAGCAATCTGGACTCCAGTGTCCAGTACCTGAGCGCACAGAACGATTCCCTGCGCGCCGAGCTGGATTCGGTGAAGGCCCTGTTGGCAACGAACAAGCGCATGATGGCCGAAATCACCATGCTCTCTCGCCGCATGGGTGACGAATCCGAACGCAACGATTCCCGCCAGGAAGAAATCATTTACCGCCTCGACATGCTGCTCGGCAAGTCCGACAAGATCTTGGCGAAGAAGGTCGTGGTGAGCGGTGCCCCGCAGGCGCCCATGTCCATGGACAGCCTTGAACGCGAAGCCGAAAAGCTCGTGGAAGCGGAAGCCATGTTCAACACCGCGCGTTCCGACTACCATCGTGGCGAGTACAAGCTGGCCTATTCGGGCTTCAAGCAGGTGTACGAGCAGATGAAGACGGGTGAGCTTGCGGAAAATTCGCTCTACTGGATGGCGCTCTGCCTGATTGACGCCAAGCAGAAGGACAAGGCGAAGAAGGTTCTTACGAGCCTCTCGGACGCCTTCCCGGATGGCCAGAAGACGTGCTCCGCCATGTTCAAGCTCGCTTCCCTCCACGCGGAAGACGGCGAAGTTGACTTGCAGAAGCAGTATCTGCAGAAAATCCTGAACAGCAAGAATTGCGCCTCGTCGGCGGAATTCGAACAGGCTGCGGGAATCTTGCAGGAATTGCTCGAAAGCGGCCCGCAGGCCGAAATCAAGCCTATTGAGGCTCCGGCACAGTAAGTCGAAATCTTTGGTTGAAAAATCCCGACGGCATGACCGTCGGGATTTTTTTTTAGAAGCTGTCGTCTTCTTCGTCGTCGCTGTGGCGGATGACAGTGGCGCCGATTTTCGCCATCTTGTTCTCGAAGTCCTCGTAACCGCGGTCCAGGTGGTACACGCGGCTCACGGTGCTTTCGCCTTCGGCGATGAGGGCCGCAAGGACGAGGCCTGCGGTGGCGCGGAGGTCGCTGCCCATGATTTCGGTGCCTTCGAGCTTGGTGCCGCCCTTGATGGTCGCGGTGTTGCCGTTCACCTGGATGTCGGCGCCAAGGCGTTGCAGCTCGGCCACATGCTTGAATCGGTCGTTATAGACGGTATCCTGGATAACGCTGTTTCCCGGAATCGAGACGAGCGTCGCCATGAGCGGCGCCTGCATGTCGGTGGGGTATCCCGGGAAGGGGAGCGTCTGGATGGTGATGGGCTTGAGTTCTACGTCGCGGGCGTCGACTTCGGCCCAGTCCGCACCGACGCTCACCTTGCAGCCCATGTCGCGGAAGGCGTCCAGGGTCGAGGCGATGTGGTCGGGAATGATTTTAGTGACTTTAACGCGGCCGCGGGTGATAGCTGCAGCGCAGAGGTACGTGCCCGCTTCGATGCGGTCGGGAATGGTGAACCCTTTGCCGGGGCGGAGGCTTTCGACGCCCTGCACCGTGAGGGTGCGGGTGCCGCGGCCCTGGATTTTGGCGCCCATCGAGACGAGGTAATCGACGAGGTTGTCGATTTCGGGCTCGAGTGCCGCGTTCTGCAGCACGCTGGTGCCCTTGGCGAGAGTTGCCGCCATGAGCACGTTCACGGTGGCGCCCACGCTGGAAATGGGGAAGTAGAACGTTCCGCCGGGGAGGCGGCCATCGCAGGTGGCTTCCACGTAACCGCGGGTGAGGTTAATCTTTGCACCGAGCGCCTCGAGCCCCTTCAGGTGAAGGTCAACAGGGCGGGGGCCCCAGGCGCATCCGCCGGGGAGCGAAACACGGCAGCGGCCGAAGCGCGCCACGAGCGGGCCAAGCACGTAAAAGCTGGCGCGCATCGTCTTCACGAGTTCGTAGGGGGCTTCCAGGTGGTCGGCCCCGTGCGTGTCAATCTTGAGTTGGTGTGCTTCTCCGCTGATGCGGCAGCCGATAACGCGCAGCACGTCGCTCATCGTCTTCATGTCCTTGAGGTGCGGCACGTTCGTGATTTCGGAAACGCCGTCGGCAAGGAGAGCGGCCGCCATCACGGCGAGCACGGCGTTCTTGGCGCCAGAAATTTGCACTTCGCCATCGAGTGGCTTTTTGACTTGATGAACTTCAAAGCGGTACATATAAGTTAATTCTCCTGTTCGGGCTTGCCTTTTTTGGCTCCCTTGGCCCGATTGTCAAAAACGACGAATGTCCTTGCAATCCAGTCGTGGAGTGCTCGGCGCTTGGGGTCGATGAGCACGATAAGGTACCCGATCCCGTAAAAGAGCAATGTCACCTGCGAAAGAAGGCTGCACAGGTAGCGGGCAGTCGAGCTGAGCCATCCGAGGGGCATCCCTTCGGCAGTCTCGATATGGATATGCCAGAACATTTTGCCCGGCGTAGCCGAAAAGATTGCCTGGAACACGACGAAGTAGATGGCCTGTATGGCCCCGTAGATGCTGAAGAACGTGCTGAGTCCCGGCGATTCGATGACCTTGTCGAGCAGCTCGGCCGAAGAGGGGTCGCCGATGTAGTTGACGAGCGCTTCTTCGACTGCCGCGGCGTCCATGAGGCCGGCGAGAGTCATGATGAGGAGGATGACGCCGCCGACAAGGCACAAAATGCAGTTGTCGATGAGGAAGGCGAAAAACCTGACGAAAAATCCGGCGTAGTGGCGCGTGTTCGCCTGCTCGCGGAGGAGGGCCTCGACCGTGTTCTTGATGAGTTCGTCCCTGGACGCTTCCAGTTCGGCTAGGCCGGGCTCCTTGGATTCCTCGCATTCTTCCCAGGGTATCCAGGCGCTCATCCCGCTTCGCCAAACGAGAGTTTTACTGGTTATCTTGCCTTCTCCGACAAATTCGCGAATCTCGTCGAGAGAGAATGGACCCTGCCTGCGTTCCCCGTCGGTGATGCTTTCGTCAATAAAAAACCAGCTCATACTGGGCCCAAATCTAGAAAATTACGCATCTGGACAATGCCGGAAAACGTGAAAAGAACTAAATTTGCATGGTATGAGAATTTTTAAACCGGGCCAGCGTTTCGTTAGCCAGTCAGAACCCGATTTGGGTCTTGGAACCGTAGCCGAAGTTCAGGGCCGTACCGTCAAGTTCGTTTTTCCCCTGGTGGGCCAAGTCCGCCTCTACCGTATAGACAATGCTCCTGTGGACCGCTTTATTTTGCAGGCGGGCGAAACCGCCAAGAGCGAGAAGGGTGTGTCTTTTGTTATCGAGTCTGTCCGCGAAGCAGATGACCTTGTCATTTACGTGGGCCGCGGTGGCCGCGAAATGAAGGAATCCGACCTCACCGCGAAGCAGATGGCCCGCCCCTCCGACCTTTTCCGTGCGCTTTCCAGGATTGGCAGCAAGAATGCCAAGACGGATGGCGGCGACGTGTCGGCGAAGGCCTTTGACAGGCGCCGCAGGGCCATGGAGCTTTTGTGCAAGTGGCTGTCTTCGCCGGTTCGCGGTATGATTGGCCCGCGCGTGAGCATGATTCCGCACCAGTATTACCTGTGCTACCGTGCTTGCTCCACGTCGACGCTCCCCCGCCTGATGCTCAGTGACGAAGTCGGCCTCGGAAAGACAATCGAGGCCGGCATGATATGGCATGCGCTCAAGGCCCGCGGCCGCATTAGCCGTACGTTGATTATTGTGCCCGAGACTCTCAAACACCAGTGGATGATCGAGATGAAGCGGCGCTTCAACCAGCTGTTCACCCTGGTTGACGAGGGTTATATCCGCGGCCTGTTCGTGGGTATCGACAAAGACGAGACCAAGCCCAATCCCTTTGTGCAGAGCAACGACATCATCGTTTCCATAGAGTTCTTGATGGGCCAACCTGCCTTGATCGAGGACTTGCTCAAGTGCACCTGGGACATGACGATTATCGACGAGGCACACCACCTGGTGTGCGAAGACGGGTTTACGAGCCACGAGTACATGCTCGCGAATGCGGTGCTTGCCAAGTCGAAGGGCGTACTCCTGTTGACAGGAACGCCCCTGCAACTGCATCCCGAGAGCCAGTTCAACCGTCTCAAGATGCTCGACCCGGCCAGGTTTGCCGACTATAACGCCTTTATCAAGGACCAGGAAGCCTACCGCAAGCTGGTGAACGACCTCTCCAAGCTGCCGACGGACCCGAACCATCAGATGAGCTGGGACGACCTTTACGACTGCGTGCCCAAGAACTCGAAGATTCGCCCCTGGCTTGAACAGGAAAATTCCAAGTCCATGACGGCGGGCGAATGGATGCGCCGCATCGTGGATGCGATGGGTACCGGTTCGGTGGTGTTCCGCAATACGCGCAAGGGCGTTGGCGGATTCCCGAAACGCGTGCTCGACGAAATCCCGCTTGAACCCGACCTGACCTACCGCGAGATGGTGGAGGTTGCCGCGGAACGTGATTTGGAAGCGTCTACGGACATCCAGGAAAACGGGCTCCTGTGCACCAAGTTCTCCGACGCATGGGCGCTGGACGAGAGGTTCGTGTGGCTCAAGGGATTCTTGAAGGAACACCGTAACGACAAGATTCTGTTGATTTGCGAATCTATCGAGGTCGTGCTTGCGCTCGAGGCTCTCCTCACGGAATACCTCGGCGAGGGGGCCTTCTCCATGTTCCACGAGAACATGACCATCATGGCCCGCGACAAGGCTGCTGCGAACTTCAGCAAGCCGAACGGTGCGAATTTGCTGATTGCATCCGAAATCGGTTCCGAAGGGCGTAACTTCCAGTTCTCGCACCACCTGGTGCTTTTCGACCTGCCGCTGGATGCCGCCCTCGTGGAACAGCGCATTGGCCGCCTAGACCGTATCGGCCAGACGAAGGATATCATTGTGCATGTCCCTTACGTGAAGGGCTCGGGCCAAGAAGTGATGTTCCGCTGGTACAACGACGGTCTCAACGCTTTTGGCGCTCCGCTGATGAGCGGTGGCGAACTGTTCCTCAAGTACACGGACAGCCTCATCGAAGCGCTAGCCGACCCGCGCCACAGCCTCAAGACGTTCGTGGAAGACGTTATCCCGCAGGTACGCAAGGATTGCGAGACCATGCGCAAGAACATCGAGAAGGGTCGTGACCGCCTGCTGGAATTCAATAGCCGCAATCCCGAGAAGGCCAAGGAAATTACCGACGAGATTGAACGCATCGATGCGCAGACGGAACTGCGCGACCTGATGCTCGAGTCCCTGCATGCTCGTGGGCTCGATATCGACAAGAGCGCCATCGAAGGCTGCTCCGTGATTACGCAGGGCCCGCAAATCGAGGACGGTACCATCGCCGGCATGCCGAGCCGCGGACTCGTTGCCGCCCAGAGCGAAGAAGAGGAGCAGGGCTCCGACAACATCTGCCTTACCGCGACATTTGACCGCAATGTGGCCATGCTTCACGACGAGGTGGACTTCTTGAGCTTGGAACATCCGCTTGCGCAGGGTACGATTGACTTTGAAACAGGCGCCGACCACGGCGTGGTGGCCTGCTGCATTTGGCCGGGTTCCGGACAGCACGGACTCATGATGCAGTACAACTTTGCGGTAGAGCTCCCGGTGCCCGAAGATTGGGGCATGAGCGACCTGGTTGGCCCGCTGTACGTGTCTGCGCTCGTGGATGCGACCGGCACCGACAGGAGCGATTGCCTGGAAGCCCTCTCGAAGGCGGAACTGCGCGACGTGGACGTGCCACAGGGAAACAAGGCTGTGGATGCGACGCTTCACTTCTTTGCGAAGGAAGGCCTTGCCAAGGCCCGCCAGACGGTTTCGCTTCCTGCCAAGGAATATGCCGACAAGGCCGCGGACCTCGTGGAAGCCCGTTCGGAGCAGGAATACCAGCGCATGAACCACCTGCTTACCATGCGCGGCAAGGCGGCGGGAAGTGCTCTTTTGCAGCAGATGCGCAAGAACGTGGGTGACCGCCGTAAGGTTGTCGCGAACCCGCAGCTCCGCCTGGATGCCATCCGTTTGCTTGTTTGTAGATAATTTTATACGTAATTTTTTTTGCTTCGGTAGCAAAAAAAAATTATTTTAGAAATGGTGTAGAAAAGGGGAGGCGGTATGAAACAGGTATTCGCTTTTGTCATTTTTCTCGCCGTTTCGGTGTGGTCTGCTGTGGGAGACCAGTGGACGGAATTGGTTTTCCAAGAGGGCTTCCTGGATATAGATTCTACGGTAAGCCCAAATGTTGATACTGTTTATGTATCCATTTGGCATAATAAAGTTGACGCTTATGCCTATTATTCAACATTGGATACGAATTATATGGTTTTTTCTGACCCCCGATCAGCGTCTATTCGAGTTTATTGTACCGTTCCGGCTGATTCCGTTTTTACGTCGTTTAAATTTCCGCATAGTTTGACGGAAGTCTTACGTTACGAGTTCATGAAATGGCATGAATGGGGATTTCTTGGCATAACGAAGGATAGTGCTCAACGACTGATAGATTTGGTTGTCCCAGATTCGCTGGACGTTCGTTTCTATCGCATATTTTATGGTGAAGAATGCCTTGATGATCCGGCATCATGTCGTTCTAGAACGAGTGTAAATGGTGGCGGCGGCACGGTACAAGATGACTTCAACCTGCTCCCTCAAAAAAAGATTCTTGCGGATACTTCCGAGAAGCCGTTGCGGATTTTTGAACCTGCGAATTTTATGTCGGAATCTGTCATTCCGGGAATGCGGTATCACGTTTTTGACGTGAACGGAGTCTTTATCCGTAGCGGCATCTGGCAGGGTACGATAAAGGCGACGGGCTCGACACGCATTGTCCGGTTCGAGAACGGCAAAACTGTGATTTTGAGGTAAGTATGAGACCGATTTTAATGAGCATCGTGTTTCTCGCCGCTTCGGCGTGGTCCAGCGTAAACCTTATTTGGACGGAGTTCCAGTTCGAAAAAGGGTATTTGGAAGTAGACACTGCAAAGATTTGCAATGTGGATACGACCTATATCAACTGCTCGCAGGACAGAGGTCTTGCGTACTATTCTACGATGGACACCACTTTCGCTGTGCTTTTCAATCCGTTAATCACAAGGGTGCAGCTTTTTAAATCCTTGAATGTGGACGAACAAAGACAAGC
>CADBLC010000071.1:0-13820 GCA_902795385.1 Fibrobacter succinogenes
GCCGAAATTAGGAGTATCCATGCGCTTTGCTAAACGTGTTCTGACCCTTTTGACTATCGCTTCTACGATGACCTTCGCACAGCTGGCCCCCGAACCGCAGGTGGCCGACATCCCGCTGATGAAGGATTCCACGACCAACCAGCCCATGAAGATGGACTTTTCCGTGCCGCTTACGGGCATCAGCGACCCGGGTATCCTGTTCAGCCACTTCAGCAACCGCCCGCTGCTCATCTACTACTTCAGCCCCAAGTGCCCGCACTGCCAGAGGCACATGCCCGAGATCCAGGACCTGATGAAGGAATACGAGAAGGACGGCCTCACCGGCATCGCCATCGGACTTGGCGGCGGCATCAAGAAGAATGACATCCGCATGTTCATCGACCAGTTCCACGTGGTGATTCCCGTGTTCCAGGACGCGAACGGCAAGTTCGGGCCGGCCTACGGCACGGGCTACATCCCGGTGGTCTACCTCGTGTTGAAGGACGGAACGTTCTACCGCTACGAGACGATCACCGAAGCGAACATGAACCACCTCCGCGCCACTCTGAACAAGATGCTGAAGAAGTAAAGACGAGAGTCCGCCGTGAGTATGAGAAAGGCCCCTGTCAAAGGGGCTTTTTTTTGTATTCTCAGCAAGATTCACGGCGGGTGAAGCGTTTCGCTCTCACGGCGGGAGGCATCTTCCTCTCACGGCGGGATGCTACACCGTTTCACGGTGTAGCTCCGGCTTCGGCTCGGCCATGGGCATGCCAGCATGCCCGCGGCTCTCGCCTTCTGCCGTAGTCGAACCCTTCGGGTTCGACCCCGCCATAGAGTACGAAAAGGGCCCCCCTTCTGGGGGCCCTTTTCGTACTCACGGCGGGATTCGAACCCACGACCCACTGCTTAGAAGGCAGTTGCTCTATCCAACTGAGCTACGCGAGCGTGTCCGCCCAATATAGAAAATTAACCGAATTCCTTCAATGGACGACAGGGACCGTTGCCACGTCCCATAAATTTATCTATATTTATGCATGTATTAGAATATTTGCATAGACCACAGACGTCAGTCCGGTCTCAGAACTTGAATTTAGATCCCGCGAGGTGATATGAAAATCGTCGATATCCTGAAGCAAGACAAGATGAGCCTTTCGTTCGAAGTGTTCCCGCCCAAGAAGGAGACAAGCTTCGATAGCGTCAAGGCGGCCACCGAATCCATCGCGGCGCTCGGCCCTGCCTTCATGAGCGTCACCTACGGCGCGGGCGGCGGCGTGAGCCAGTATACGCTCGAAATCGCAAAGAACCTCAAGACAAAGTTCGGCATTCCGATGCTCGCCCACCTCACCTGTGTTTCGAGCAGCAAGGAAACCATCCGCCAGAGAATCGAAGACATGAAGGCCGCGGGCATCAAGAACGTGATGGCGTTGCGCGGCGACCTGACTCCGGAGCTCATCGCGAACGGTCGCGACAAGTGCGACTACCACTACGCCGTCGAGCTCATCCGCGAACTCAAGGCATCCGACTCGGACTTCTGCATCGGCGCGGCCTGCTACCCCGAGAAGCATCCCGAAAGCCCGAACCAGGCCGAGGACATCAAGCACCTGAAGGAGAAGGTCGATGCGGGCGCCGACTTCCTCACCACGCAGATGGTCTTCGACAACAACCTTTTCTTCAGTTTTTTGTACAAGCTCCGCGACGCAGGCGTCACCTGCCCGGTGCTCCCCGGCATCATGCCCATCACGAACGCGAACCAGGTGGAACGCGCCATCAAGCTTTCGGGTTCCTTCATGCCGCAGCGTTTCAAGTCGCTCGTCGACAAGTTCGGCAGCGACCCGGAGGCCATGAAACAGGCGGGCATCATATACGCTTCGGACCAGATTATCGACCTGTATGCGAACGGTATTACGAACGTCCACGTGTACTCGATGAACAAGCCCGACGTGGCCGAGGGAATCCTCCGCAACGTCTCCGCCATTCTGGGCAAGAATTTCGCCGGGTAATTGTTTTTTTTCGGTAAAAATCGGCCCGCCGGGTAATCTTTCAGTGTTTCTTTATATATATTGAAGGTATGGCACCGGTGGTGCCACGATTTTTTAGAAGGATCATCATGATTTCTTACCAAGACGCCTACAAGATTGCCGCCGACATCCACAAAGGTCAAAAGGACAAGGCCGGCGGACCGTACATCGACTTTTTACAGAATGTGGCAGACTACCTCAAGAACAAGGGTGAATCCGAAGAGGTGCAGACCCTCGCCATCTTGCAGGATTCCATCACGGCGTCCACCAAGAAGACTCCCGAAGACATGGTCAAGCTGGGCGTTCCGGCCGACATGGTCGACCTCATCCAGAAGATGACCTACCACAAGAACCAGGGCTGGATCGACGAGTACAGCTGCAAGCTCATGGAAAAGGGCGTGCCCGCCGAAGACGCCACCTACGACGCCCGCGAAAAGGACTTCGTTCGTTTTGTGGAGACTCTCAAGGACAATCCGCTCGCCGCCAAGGCGAAGAGCGCCATTTTGAACGTGCTCCTGGAGGACAAGTACATCCACCGTCAGGAACGCCGCGAGCTCAAGACCAAGTTCCGCCTCAAGAAGTACCACGCCGCCATCGAGGCGCTGGGAGTGTGAGTTAGACGAAAGATATGGAGTCCCGCTTTGCGGGACTTTTTTTATTGCCGAGCGGTAGGCATTTTGCTATTTTTACGCCCGTAATTATTGGCCCCTAAAAGGGCAAAACAAAAAGGAACACAACCATGGCAAATAAAGTCTATAACTTTAGCGCAGGACCGTCCGTCCTGCCGGAACCGGCACTCAAGGAAGCATCTGCTGCATGCATCGACTTCGAAAACAGCGGCATCAGCATTCTCTCCATGAGTCACCGTTCAAAGCCGATTGAAAACATGTTCGCCCAGACGGAACAGTACCTCCGTGAATTGATGGGCATCCCGGAAGACTACGACATCGTTTTCCTCGGTGGTGGCTGCTCCCTTTTGTTCTGCATGCTCCCGATGAACTTCCTCGATCAGGACGCTACGGCCGACTACGCTCTGACCGGCGTGTGGGCAAACAAGGCCTACAAGGAAGCTAAGCAGTTCGGTAACGCTCTCGCCGCTTGCGACACCAAGTCCGAAACTTACAGCCGCATCGACAAGAACCTGAAGCTCAGCGACAACGCGACCTACCTCCACGTTACCGCCAACAACACCATCTACGGTACGGAATGGCACAACTTTCCGAAGCCGAAGTCCGGCTTCCTCATGGCCGACGTGAGCTCCGACTTCCTCGCCCGTAAGATTAACGTGTCTGACTTCGGCGTTGTGTACGGCGGCGCCCAGAAGAACATCAGCTGCGCTGGCGTGACTGTTACCATCATCAAGAAGGGCCTCCTCGGCAAGGTGAACCGCACCATCCCGACCATGCTCAACTTCCAGACCCACATTGACGCTGCCAACATGTTCAACACTCCTCCGGTATTCGCCGTGTACGTGATGAACCGCACCCTCAAGTGGCTCAAGGAATTCGGTGGCGTAGACGCTATCGAAAAGGTGAACCGCTCCAAGGCCGCTCTCCTTTACAGCGCCCTCGACAACTCCAAGGTGTTCGTCGGTACCGCTGCCAAGGAAGACCGTTCCATCATGAACGTCCCGTTCGTGTTCAACAAGGACGTGGTTGCCGCTGACAAGGCTGACGATCTCGCCAAGGAATTCCTCGAATTCGCAAAGGCCCGTGGCCTCCAGCAGCTCAAGGGTCACCGCTCCGTGGGCGGCTTCCGCGCTTCCATCTACAACGCGATGCCGGTCGAAGGCGTTCAGGCCCTCGTCGACTGCCTCGGCGACTTCGAAAAGAAGGTGGACCTCTCGCGATACAAACAAAATTAAGCCTCGGCATTGTGCCGGGGCTTTTTGTTTTACATAAAGGAGATGCCCGGCCATGGTTCGACTACGCTCACCACAGGCGCCGGGCATGACATCCTACTTTATTCGTCACCCTCGCGAAGGCGAGGGTCTTTTTTATTCTGCGTCAGACTTCTTGCTGAATTTGTTCACGACGTCGGGGACGATGTCCATGACCTTCGACATGAGCGAGCTGTCCTTGCCGATAGGCATGATGCGCACGTCGTCACCTTTGATGACGAGGAAGGCTACCGGTTCCACCGAGGCGCCGCCGCCAGATGCAGACGTATCGCCCTTGTTCTGGTGACCGCCAAAGCCGAAACCGACCGAGACGCGGCTCACGGGAACGACCGTAGATTCGCCCGCCTGGATGGGTTTGCCGATGACAGTTGTTTTTCAATAGCCATGATTTTAATATAACAAATAAAAGTTAAAAACGTGCCTCAAAAATGCGGTCGCTGGCGGTAAAGAACTTGCGTTCCAGATCCGTCCAGCCGAGGTAGCCCCAGACCACGACGACGCGGCCACCGGGAAGCTGCGTAGCCATGCCGTGCACCCCCTCGCCCACGTTAAAGTAGCTGACAAGCGCATCGGTCATGACATCCGTGGGCTCTACCGTACGAAGCTGAGCCTTCCAGGACTTGTAGACATTCTCGTCCACCTGGTCCCAGCTGCGCGCCACGTTCCACTGGAGGTTTGCGTCGCGGTAGCTTTGCACCAGCACCGGGAAAAACGACTTGAGGCCCAGGAAGTTCCTGGTCTGGATGGAGGTACGCCCGACTTCGCGGTGTTCGAAGGGCAAGCTCAGGAATTCCTGCGGAAACCCACCGTGGTAACCGGGGAAACTCCTGACGTAGTTCTCGAGGTCGCTGCGCTCATAGCGGCGGAAACCGTCGTGGCGGAAAATAAAGATGCGGGCATCGGAACGGATACTCTGTTCCAGGTACGGGCCACGCAGGATTGGCACGATTCCCTGGAATCGCCCGCTGTTCATGTAGTAGTCCAGCGCGTAGACGTCGCTCCTGAATTCAAGGATGCAGACATCCAGCGTATCGCCCACCTGCATCGGGTAGCGGAGGTTCACGCGTTTTTGCAAAGCAGGGATGTTCTCGTCGAACGTATTCTCGGAAACGCGCACGTTCATCGGCCGGACACCCTTGTACAGGATGGCCGAATGGTCCACGGGCGCCTCGGGCTCCTGGCTGCAGGCCACGAGCAGGGCGATTGCCGCAAACGAGAACAGGCTAAGGACTTTCCGCATACGTCTAAAATTTAGCATACGCACCGTCTTCGCGATGTTCGGCATAGTCGCAATATTCGTAGAGAGCGCACCTGGAGCAATGCTCCGTACTTTCGCGGCATACAAAGTCCTCGCGGCCCTCCTCCAAGAAAAACTGAAGTGCGTGGGCCGCGGCGTAAGGATTCTGGGGGCACAGCGCCGCACAGTAGCGGTTGGCCAGGTCCTGTTTTTCGGAGGGGTCCAGGTCGGCAAAGCCCTCGTCGCGGGCGGGGCCCAGAATGGCCAGATAGCGACGAGTTCCCATCGTGAGCGGGAGCGGCGGCATGCGCGATGCGTCGCGGCACTCAATCCCGAGCCCTAGCGGTGCGGGAGCCAGCAGGCGGTATATGGCGGCGCAGGCCTTGGGACGCGGCTTGGACTTCCCCATAAAGTAAATCTCGCCCAAATCGCGCCACATCTCTTCGGGGGAACGTTCCCGCGCCCAGGCGGCAAGGTCAGGATGCCGTCGCACGAAAAGCCCCACGCTCCAGAAGATTCCGGCAACATGCTCGGAGAGACTCCAGTGGGTTCCGTCCAAGGCGGAATCGACAACCTCGTTGATGGCGGCCGCCGACGGTACCGGGAGGCTCCACAGTTTTTGACCGGGAAACGCCTTGTAGAGAGAATCAAGAACAGCACCGATTTCACCGCAGNTTCACATCGTCGGCACGTAACGCGACCGCGACAACGGGGTCCGGCACCTTGGCGAACATCCGTACAAACTCACCCGTCGCCTTGACCAGCGCGGGTTCGTCCTGGATGAATCGCTTGACCGAGACCATCGGCGGCACCTAAAAGAAATGGCCCTAGAGAGCCTCGCCCACCTTGACAGCAGTTCCCACGCGGCTCTGGAACAGGCCGGGGTTGCGTTCACGGATTTTCTTGTCGACCACGAGAATCACTGTGCTGCCCATCTCGAAGCGGCCAAGTTCGCCGCCCTTCTCGAAGGTCACCTTCTCGCTCGGGACCCAGTCCATGCGCTTGCCGCTATGCGGAATCTTGCCCGCGTTCGTGAGCAGGTCGTCGCTGTAGACGACGCCGATGCGGCCCACGTTCGTGGCACCCACCTTGACCACCAGAATTTCGGAGCCGTCTTCGAGGCGGATGCGGCTCGTGAGGCGTTCGTTGATGCAGAAAAGGCCTTCCACGCGTTCCACGCTCCCGGCATTTACGGGCCAGAGCGTCCCGGGGCAGTAACTGGCATCGACAAGTTCGCCCTTCACGGGGCTGTGGATGCGGTGGTAATTGAAAGGCGCCAGGTAGATGGTCGCAAAGGCGCCGCCCTCAAAGCGTTTCGCCATCTCCTCGTCGCGCAGCAGGTCCTTAAGCGTGTATGTCTTGCCCTTCGCCTGGATGAGTTCCTGCCTTTCGTCGAACGTGGCTGTTTGCGAAAGCACTCCGTCGACCGGCGAGACGATTTCGGAATCCGCAACCGGGCGGGCACCGGGCTTTAAACGACGGATAAAGAGTTCACCGATATTGCGGTAATGGCTGAGCGGAAACTCCGACTCCTCCATGTTAAGCTTGTAGTAGGCAGCAAAAGCGTTGCGCGCAAGCTTCGAAAATACGGGGATGCGGAGGCGCGTAAAGACACCGAAGGCGCGGCTCGCGGCATTCTTCGGCAGGAGTTTCATAAAGACGTAGAAGGGAGTATTCATATGGTTAAAGATAGTTTTTAGACGAGAGACGAGAGACGAGAGACGAGAGATTTCTTATTCAAGTTTAGCGCGAAGCGCCATTATATCTCTCTCGTCTTTCTCCTGTAGGCTCGAAGAGCCGTTCTTTCGTCTAATTTAGTGATTCTCAAGCGCATTCAGGTCGGTGCTGAACATCTTCCAGAGGCGCGGGGCAAACGGGACGGACCATTCCTTCTCGGGAGCGATGCGGCTCGTAGTCGCGGCGGTAAATTCCGAATACACAAGGAACACCAGTTCCCCGTAGCGCGCATCCCACAGGCTCCATACGATTTTCCACGTGTAGCCGCCGCTCTTGCCCAGCTTGGGGAGCATTTCCACCTCGAGCGTCACGGGAATCGACAGGTAGCGCAATTCGTAACGGCTCGCGATGTCGTTCAGCAAGTTCTTGAGCTTGGCGGGGACTTCGCGGGCGTATGCCTGCTCTATCCCGTCGCGCTCCACCCACGGTCCGACATCTTCGAGCTTGAGCCCGTCCGCGAAATCGGACTTGAGCAGCCTTACAGACAAGGTATCAAGATACGACGAATCGGCATCGGGCAAGCGCATTCCCGGCAGCATCAGTTCGCGGCGCATCTTGGGAAACGCCTTGACAAAGAGGGAATCCTCGATATGCGCGAGGTCGAAATCCAGAGCGTCGGCACTGAAACTGTGGCACATCTTGCAGACTTCCGGGCGCTTGGCGACCACCTTCAATGCGGGGAAAACGCCCACCACGGCGCCGGAATCCAGGCGCGAATAGGCTTCGCGGTTCCATTCGCGGTAGAACTTCTCGTCGGTAATCTTGAGTTCGATATCGCCCTGCTTGCCGCATTCTTCGCACGGGGTATCGCCCATGCCGTTATCCGAGGATTCGCTCCCGGGGCCGCCGCTACCGGCGCAGGCGGCAAAGAGCGTACAAAACAGTGCTACAAGGGAAAGTCTTCTCATATTCCCAAAAATAGTCATAATTTTTTTTCGCGGTAGCTATTCCGAGAACAGGCGCTTGATTTCGGAGACTTTAGGTGTCGTGGCAAGCGCAAGGCGCAAGAGCACGGCGGCCTTTTGCGGCGGGAGCGTCCCGGCGCCAATACGGCCAGGCGCTAGCGTCTCGTTGAGCGTGACGTTTCCGTGATGGGTGCGGCTCGCGATAACAACCGGGATGTCGATTTTTTCCAAGACGGTCGCCCATGGCAGGCTGAATTCTCCCGAGCCGGCGCCAGCGATGACTAGCCCGTCCGAGACGCAGGCGGCGTACTCCAGAATCTTGGGGTTCGCGTCTACCGCGAAATAGACCACGTTCACGCGCGGCAGGCTCTGCAGCTTGGACACATCGAAAAACAACTTCTCCCGCGGTGCGTTCCAGTCGGCGCCAACGCCCGGAGCGTCGACACCCATGGCATCTAGCGCAGACGCATTGCATTTTTGCACACGACGGGCGTCAAAGAGTTCTCCCGCGAAATACACCCACACCTTGTTCGCCGGCGGATCGTCGTCTACGGCAAACCCAGCCGCCACACGCACCGCGCCGAGCAGGTTCGCGGGCCCGTCGGGATTCTTCGCCGTCGCGGGCTTCATGGAACCCGTGAAAATCACCGCCTTTTCGCACCGGACCGTCAAGCTCACGAAAAACGCCGTCTCGTCCATCGTATCGGTCCCGTGCGTCACCACGATTCCGTCTACCGCGTCGTCGGCCTCGAGTTCCGCGATGCGCCTGGAAAGCTTGAGCCACAGCGCGTCCGTCATGTCGTCGGAATTCACGTTGCAAATCTGTTCCGCCGAAATTTCCGCGTAGTCCGAAAGTTCCGGCACCGACTTCACGAGGTCTGCGGCCGAAATCTGTCCCGACACGTATCCCGTATCTTTTCCGGGTTCACCGACTCCGGCGATAGTGCCGCCTGTCGCGAGGATAACGATATGTTTTTTGCGCGCGCCCATGCAGCCTCCATCACCTGACTTCGTCGAGCAACTGCTGGGCAGTCACCCCGTAAAATTCCTGAAGCGCCTCGTCGGGGGATTTTTTCCCCATCGCCTGGATGTAGTCCCTGAAACGCGTAAAATCTGAATTGCGGCGCAGCAGCTGTTCCACCATGCGCTGCGAATACCAGTACAGCCTGAGCGCATTCGAAGTGTTGTTCTCGTTCACGAACGGCTCCGTGAGCGCCTCGATGCTCGGCACACTGCCTTCGGGCCGGGGCTTCCCTGTCCGTGAGGCGTCTATCACCTGGGCGATACCCTCGTTCACCCACAGCGGCACATGACGCCGCGTCATCGCGCGGACAAAGGCGTGCGTCAGCTCGTGGAAAAACATCGGGCGGTACACTTCCTGGTACTCCATCACGTTCACCGGGATGCGCAACTTGCCGTCGTACACGGCGCCCACCCACTCCGGGCGCGGGCCCACGCCCTGGTACTGCTGCGATTCGTAAAGCACCAGGTGCATCTTGTTCTCGGGGTGGAAATCGAACAGGCGGCAAAGCGAGTCGTACGCCACCTCCAGCACGGCAAGCGCTTCCATCACGTCGCGCTTGGAGAGGTTGCCCTCGAACTCGACGCGGAAATGCATGGAGCGTTCAATACCCAGCTCCGCCATCTCGCGCATGAGCGAGGCCACCTTGGCGTCCAGGAGTTTCATGTCACGGCTGTCGAACTTGAGCGTAGCGATGTAATTGCGGCATTCCTCGTACCTTTCCTGCTCGTAGAGGATGATGGCCAGGTGCATCTGGAGATTCGTATCGTGAGGAGCATCACTCAGCAGTTCGCGGACCGCCTTTTCGGCGCAGTTCCACTCCCCCGCGTCCAGGCATTCGTTCACCTCGGCCACAAGAGCCTCATGCTTGCGAAAACTGTCCATTTCGGCCTTTCCGGAGATGACCGTACGGACCAAAAAAACGACCGCAATCATTGACAAAAAGGTAACGATTAAATTTCTCATGTTTAAGTCCGCGATAGCCCTAATTTATATATTTTTTTACAAATATGGGGAACAGCCATGTCCAGTATTTACGATTATACAGATTATCGGGATATAATTAAAGATTTTTATACCGAGAAGAAAAAGTCCAACAGCAAGTACTCCTACAGCGTACTTGGCATGGCCATCGGTCTCAACGCGAGCCATGTGTTCTGTATTGTCGAAAAAAAGAGAAACCTCCCGGTGCGCTGCGTCCCCGCCATCAAGAAGGTCCTCGGCCTCACCGGCCGAGCAGCACAGTATTTTGACCTTCTCCTGGCTGCATCGCGTACCAAGTCCGAAAAGACGAGGCGCGAAATCCTGGACAAGGCCATTTTGCTACGCGACGTCAAAAAGCACTACCTCACCAACAAGGAACAGAAGTACCTGAGCGACTGGTGGACTCCGGTCATCCGCGCGCTGGTCGAGATTAACCAGGGCCGCCTCAACGCCAAGGAGATTTCGGACTCCCTCGAGCCCTCCATCGGCGAAAAGAAGGTCCAGGAGAGCATCGACCTCTTGAAGGAACTCGGCTTCATCCTACCACTCGGAAACGACCTCTACAAGCTCGCCGACGCCCATATCAACATTTCGGGCGAAGAAAGGGCACAGGCAATCCGCGAATTCCAGGCAAATGTCATGCAAATCGGGGCCCGTTCGCTGGGAGTAATCCCTCCGGAAGACAGAGATATTTCTACTCTTACTATGGCAGTAGACCAGAAAGGTTTCGAAGATATCAAGAACATGATACAGGAATTCAGGAAAGAAGTGCAGATTCGCGTCGACAAGTGTGGCAAGCCGACCCGCGTGCTCCAGATGAACCTGGCCGTGTTCCCCGTTGCATTCAACAAGAAGAGCGCGAAGTAATGGCTATTTTCCGTAAAATATTCCTGTTGGCGCCGCTTGCGTTGCTTTTCGCATGCTCCAGTTCCGAAATGGCCGGGGGCACGACCGAAACGGAAAACGCCATTGCGGACAAGGACGGGAAGGTGGCCATCCAGGTGTTCTCTGGAGACAAGGCCGCCTCGAGGATCTCGTACAGGGTCCTCCCCAGCTGGTATATCGCCGACACTACGGGTGAAATCGCCAACGAGGACTACACCTACCGCGGAGTTTCCGACGACAACGGCAAGATTGTCATCGAAGACCATAAACAGGGCGACTACACCATCCAGATTGGCGGAGGGGACTCCTCCATCGCCTACCGTTATTCCCTGAACAAGGTTACAGAGCAGTTTATCGTCGAAAAGGCCGCCATGGCAGCCAACGGCTCCGTCAAGGGCTGGGTCAGCCTCCCCGAAGGCGAAAAGTACACCTGGGTCCATATCCCCGGCATCGGCCGAGTCGTCAAGACCGACTCCAAGGGCCAGTTCGTCATTGCCGGCGTCCCGGTCGGTAGCCTCGTGCTCAAGGCCTGGGATACCGCGACCAACGAATGCATCGCGCAGGCCGAAATCGACATCCAGTCCAAGGACACCCTCGATATCGGGCACGTCGAAGCGCCCGACGAGAACATTGTCAAGAAGACCATGCGAATCAACCCGAGTACGCTGATATCGAGCTGGATGCAGCCCATCTCGGCGCCCTACGTGCTCACGCTCAGGCTCGATTCGACCAATTTCGATTTCTCGGAAGCCCTCCCCGACGGAAGCGACCTGCACCTCCACCACAGCGACGGCACCGAAATTCCCATGCAAATCGACATCTGGGACACGACCATCCAGTATGCCGCCATAAACATCCTGGTAACCGACCTGGAAGACACGCTCGGCCCCTGGATTATGGAATGGGGCGATATATACGAGCCTGCACAGAAGCAGACCGACGTATGGAAAGACATCAGCGATTCGCTACGCTACGAACTGAACTCCGTCGAAATCTTCCATTTTGACAGTTCCTCGTCGTACAACGACCTCCCGTCGGCGGTAAGAAAGCATTCCTGGTACATCCAGCTGCACGAATCCGATTCCGTCAACACGGATTCCGTCACCATCACGACCCTCACCGCGACAGACTACCTGCAAAAAGACACCCAGGGACGCGGCGGCAACGTAGTGCACCTCGAATACAGCGAAAATTACCCGAGCTTTGCCGCTATCGGCACACGCCTCTCCTACAGCGTCCTCAACTGGAGCCGCATGGATTCGCTCGTCGTGTGGATTCGCGGCGACGGCGAATACGAGATTATCCTCGAGAACTTCTCGTTTGACAACAGGAACTACAAGGCTTCGTACAAGGCGAAAGCAAGCAGCAAGTGGGAACGCATCGTCGTACGTCCGGAAGACTTCAATACGGTCCACAAGGACTACCACGGCTGGGAAGCGACAAGGGACAAGATCACGCACTTTAGCGTATTCGTCTACAACGGCACCGAAATCTGGCTCGACAACGTAAGGGCCTACGGCGTCAACCGCGACGATTTCTAGCGCAAAGCCATAACCATATGTTATCTATAAAAAAAACGGCTGCACGGGCAACCGTCAAAGGGCAGCCGTTTGGGATTAGCCCTACATTTTCCAACCGCCGGTCTTTCCAACCCAAGCTCCCCCCGGCAGCGGAAATCCAGACCCCAACAACTAGGTCTGTTAGCAGGGTCTAATCCCAAATCGGCTATTTTCTAATAGCATCTAGCATCCCCACGTTCAAGAAACTAGGTTTATTTAAGTGCAATTGTTCAACTAGGCAAAAATCATTCATTTACAAAATGTCAAAAAAAGCTAATTTTACACCCGAAAAATTTCAGACGCGGCAAATGCGCCAAAAACGGAGACTATCATGGGTTTTAAATGCGGTATCGTAGGCCTGCCCAACGTGGGCAAGAGCACCATTTTCAACGCAATTACCAATGCCGGCGCAGAAGCAGCCAACTACCCCTTCTGCACCATCGAACCGAACGTGGGCATGGTGAGCGTCCCGGATAGCCGCCTGGACGAACTGGTAAAGGTCTACAACCCCAAATCCATCGTCCCCGCCGTCACGGAATTCGTGGACATCGCAGGCCTCGTGAAGGGAGCCGCCCAGGGCGAAGGCCTCGGTAACCAGTTCCTCACCCACATCCGCGAATGCGAAGCCATCATGGAAGTGGTGCGTTGCTTTGACGACGAGAACATCGTGCACGTGAGCGGTTCCGTGGACCCCGTCCGCGACGTGGAAGTCATCGAGATGGAGCTCATGCTCAAGGACATCGACACGGTCGAAAAGAGAATCGCCACCGAGACAAAGAGCGCCCGTACCGGCAACGCCGAAGCGAAGGCCCGTCTGGCCGCCTGCGAGCTCTTGCAGAAGACTCTCGCCGAAGGCAAGCCCGCCCGCACCGTGATGCACGACAGCGACGAGATGGAAGCCGTACTCAAGGACTTGTGCCTGCTGACCGCGAAGCCCATATTCTACTGCGCGAACGTCAAGGAAGACGACGTGCTCACCGGCAACGCCTACGTGGACAAGCTCAAGGAATACGCAAAGCAGAGCGGCCACGAAGTCATCGTCATCAGCGGCAAGATTGAAGAAGAACTCTCCGCCATGGAGCCTGCCGACAAGGCCGAATTCCTGAAGGAACTCGGCATGAAGGAATCGGGCCTCGACGCCGTGGTGCGCAAGGGCTACGAGATTCTCGGTTTGCGTACGTTCTTTACCGCCGGCGAAAAGGAATGCCGCGCCTGGACGTTCAATGCCGGCTACAAGGCCCCGCAATGCGCAGGCGTCATCCACACCGACTTCGAGCGCGGGTTCATCCGTGCCGAGACGCTCAGCTTCGAGGATTTCCGCAAGCACGGCAGCTGGAACGCCGCCAAGGAAGCGGGCCTCGTCCGTACCGAAGGCAAGGACTACCTTGTACAGGACGGCGACATCATGTACTTCTTGTTCAACGTGTAACTAGTTATTAGTTACTAGTCATTAGTTATTAGTTCAAGGGACTGTATATAACTGTATGGGTTCTGGACACGTTGTGTCCAGGATGACTGCGCGATTATAAGAGGCCAATGACCATTGACCAATGACTATTGGCCAATGGCTTTCTTCGCGGCGCGCTTCGCGCGGA
>CADBLC010000071.1:13901-17432 GCA_902795385.1 Fibrobacter succinogenes
ACCGAGAGAACGTTCATGCCCAGCGCACTGCATATCTTCCCCATCTGCGCGAGGAACGCCCACATCGATACCATCGCGAGCATGCCCATGGCAACAGAGCCAAGCGAAGCGTAATAGCCGTACGGAGCAATCAACGCAAAGATTGCCGCAATCACCAGCGCCCCGGCAATGCCGTAGAGCTTGGGAATGGGCTGGACTCTCGGGAAGTCCGGGATAGTCTCCTTGAAACGCTCGATAGCCGCCGGGTTCCCGGTTTCCATCTTCTTGATGTAACCGAGCGCCGGTTCCTTGAGAGTCTGTTCCAAGTCAATCCCGTTCGCCATCTCGTAATACGAAGGCTCGGCAATGACCTGGTCGGCACACGAGACGTTGAATAGCGGGAGCAAAAGACCTAAAAGTGCAAGCAAGTAAGGGGCTGCAACGAGCCTCTGGAAGAACTTGAATCTGGAGTCCACTTATTTATTCCTTGATGATATCGATCGGGTAGACGCAACGGAAGCCAATGGTCTCGGACCAGTAACGCGGATCCTCGTCGTCGGACTTCGTCACGTTAAGCATCTTCTCGCCATCCTTCCACGAGCCGCCCTTGTACACCTTGTTCGAGCCAAAAGCGGCGCCCGTCGGGTTGGACGGTTCCACCACGAAGGTGAACATGAAGTACCTGTCGCGGGTCCATTCGGCCACGTTACCGGACATGTCATGCAGGCCCCACGCATTGGGCTTCTTGGAGCCGACCGGCTGCGGACCATAGGCGTCGAACCTGGGGCCCAAGTTGAAGGAGTTACCACGGTACACGGCATAGGAACCCGGATCCGGAATGGAATCCTTGTTCCAGACGGCGCCATCGACGTTATCGGCGCGGGCCGCAAATTCCCACTGGGCTTCGGACGGGAGGTCGCCGCCAAGAGTCTTGCACACGAAGCGGGCGTCGTCCCAGGTAATGTTGTGGACGGGCTTGTTCTGGTGCTTGAACTTGGAGCGGTCAGGGACACGCTTCACGGAATCGACCTTCTGCATGGTCTTGTCGAAAAGCTGCTGCGTCATCTCGGTCGTCATGATGGCGAACGGGGACATTCCCACCACGTGGCCCTTGTAGCGGAACACGCCCGAATCAATCATGGCCAGGCTGCCGCGATCCTTGTCGCGGACGATGCGTGCCGACGTGGCGAGATTTTCGATGGTGGGCATCGTAATCTTCACGGAATCAAGCGAGGGCTTCGGCTCTTCCTTCTTGGGTTCTTCCTTCTTGTCCTTGTTCTTCAGCCACTCCTGAACTTCGCGTTCATCCAGGAGGTATTGCGGCAACACGAAGGTACCAATGCCCTTGTAAATATCCTTCCCTACCTGGAATTCCAGACCCACGTAACGGTAATGGTGGCGCCAGATGACCGTTTCGCTCTTGTAAAGCTTGTTGTTCTGCAATTCGATATTCACCTTCAGGTCAGGATTCTTCTTGACAATCCAGTTGTAGAGGGTATCGAGCGGAAGACCATTGACCGTACCCTTCCAGCCGAAATCAAAGCGGGCCTGGTCCGTGCCGAACGTGAGTTTGAACTCGGTCATCTGCTTCTGCATCACCGGAGCCGCCGGTGCAGCCGCAGAATCCGACGTCTTCGCCATGATTGCCTTCGCCGAATCGACCGAGGCATCAACCGGAACATCGGTAAACACGGGTTCTATGGAAGCAGGCATCATGGAACCGCGGAGCGGAAGAGCCTCGAGACTATCCAACTTCTTGCGCAGAGCCTTGTTGAGTTCGCTCGCGTCGTCCACCTTGGACTCACGCCAAAGCTGCTGGGCTTCAATTTTCTTGGTGTTGTAGCGGGTCGCATATTCCGCATACTTCTCGTCGAATTCGCTCATGCTGAACGACGACGCCGTATGCAATGCAGGATAGTTGTCCTCAAAGTAGGACTTGTCCATCGTGTCGGACACCTTCGCGAGTTCGGCAATGAACTTGTCGTAGAGGGCTTCCGTCGCTTCGAGGGTCGTCGTATTGGCCACGTCGGTCATGGTGATGCCGAGGACAGGCTTTTTCGTGACTTCTCCATCCTGCTGGATTTTCACGAAAGACGTCTTGAACGTAAGCGAGCTTCCCTCTTCCACGATTCCCGCATCCACGTACGGCATAAAGCCAGGAGCGGAGAAGATGTAGGCATGGAATCCGGGAGACACCGGGAAAAGCACAGTCGGCGTCTTGGAATATGCCTTTTTCATCGTGGCGAGTTCAAAATTTTTCTGATTGCTGGAAAATTCGATAGCTCCAGGGAGTGTAGTCTCCTTTAGCATCTGCCACTTGCCGTTCTTGATAAAATAAAGCTTGGGTACACGCGGCGAATAGATATACTTGCGGTCAAAGTAGAGATCCGCTTCGTCCTGGAACGCCTTTGCATTCTGCGAGCCATAAAAACGCATCTTGACAACATCATCGGACCTCAAGTAGTTTTCCTTGAGGCTGAAGGCATGCAACTTCTTCAAATTCTTCACCACAAGGTCGCCAGACATCCACTGGTATTCCTTAGGACCCTTCTTGTGGCGGAAGTATATCTTGTTTTCCTGGAGCGGGAACGACAGAGGTTCCGAGACGGCAACACCCTTATCGCCCTTGATCGCCATGTCGGCAATGGGATCGACAACCGTACCCGCCTTGAACTGCTTGGTCGAAATCTTGAAGTTCTTGTCACTATCGGCCATGGCCAAAGCAGGCAACAGCAGCAACAGCGGAAGCAAACGGCAGGCAACAGCAGCAACAGCGGAAGCAAACGGAAAAAAGACATAACAGCTCCTGTTATCTTTATCAAACCTTTTCAAAAGATAGTCTTTTTGTAAGTATTCTGAACAGTTTAAAGGCTATTTTCGCCCATATTGAGCAAATATCCGCCCTTTTCGCCACCCACGGGGCCCAATTCCACCTTCCAGTCGGCCAGGCGGATGATATCGGGGTGGTGTTCGATGACGATGACGGTATTGCCGCGAGCCGAAAGCTTGCGCAACATGTTCCAAAGGTTCTGGATATCCTTGAGGTGGAGGCCCGTTGTCGGTTCGTCGAGCAGGTAGACCATCTCCTGGGCAGGCTTGCGGGCAAGTTCCGCCGCCAATTTAAGACGCTGGGATTCGCCGCCGCTGAGCGTGGTGACAGACTGGCCTAACTTTACGTACGGAAGGCCCACGTCGCGCAGGCATTCCAGTTTCGGGAGGATTTTCGGCTGGTCCTTGAAGAATTCGCAGGCTTCGGCGACACGCATGTCGAGCACGTCGGCGATGTTCTTGCCCTTGAAGGTGACGGTGAGTGTTTCCTGGTTGTAGCGTTTGCCGCCACAGACATCGCAGACTTCCCACACATCGGAGAGGAAGTGCATCTCGATGGCGACAGCACCGCGGCCCTCGCAGGCCTCGCAGCGGCCGCGGGCCAAGTTGTAACTGAATCGCCCGTAATCGAAGCCCTTCAACTTGGCCTGCGGCAACTTGGCGAACAGCCTACGGATGTCGTCAAGTACGCCCGTGAAACTCGCGGGCGTGCTGCGAGGCGTC
>CADBLC010000072.1 GCA_902795385.1 Fibrobacter succinogenes
CAGACGCTCGACAATATCGACCTGCTCGTAGAAAAACGCTGGCGCGAGATGGAACATGCCAAGGGACGCCTTGCTAGCCTTGTGAAGACCCGTGAACTTGCCGACGAGGCGCTGCGCAGCCAGACCAAGGCTTACGAGGCCGGACTTGCTACCGGCCTGGATGTCGTGGATGCGGAACTTGCGTTGTCGCGCCTGCAGGTGGCCGATTTGAAGGCCCATTACGATGCTGTTGTCGCCTGGCTCGGGCTTTTGGAAGCTTGTGGCGAGGTCGCCAACGCGGGCACGATGATGACGGCTACCCGCCCGGTTGAAAATAATGCGGAACCTGCGAAGGCTGCAGAACCTGCAACGGCAAACGAGGCACAAACGTCGCCGAACCCGCGACGAGTGCTGCACAACCTGCGCCGGCACAAGAACCTGTAAATAATGCAACGGAGAAAGCGCAATGAACGCCTTGAAAATGATTGGAAAAGTTATCGTCGTCCTGGGGCTTATCGCGTTGGTCGTCCTGGGAGTCATGCAGCTCCAGAAGTTTGCGACCGCGCCCCGTGAGCAGTTCCTCCAAGGTCAGATGGAAGCCCGCCGCGTCCTGGTCGCGGGCAAGGTGCCGGGCCGCATCGAGCGCCTGTTCGTCCACGAGGGCGACATCGTTATCAAGGATTCCATCGTGGCTGTGATTAGCAGCCCCGAAATCGAGGCGAAGAAGATTCAGGCGCAGGGAGCGCTCGGTGCCGCCCGTGCCCAGGCCTCCAAGGCGCGCAATGGCGCCCGCAGCGAAGATATCACGGCGCTCAAGGCCATGGCCGACCGCGCCCAGGACGCGGCGACTCTCGCCAAGAATACGTACCGGCGCCCGCAGCGAAGACAAGGCCGCCGCGAACGCGCTCGTGATGCAGGCCCGCGGTGCAACGGCCGAAGTGGACGCCTACCTCGAAGAAACCAAGATTCGTAGCCCCATCAGCGGCGAAGTTTCGCTCAAGCTCGCCGAAGAAGGTGAAGTCGTCGGCTCTGGTATGCCCGTCATCGCGGTGACCGACCTGGACGATGCCTGGGCCGTATTCCACCTCCGCGAAGACATGCTCAAGAACGTGTACAAGGGCCGCAAGTTTACCGTCCACATCCCCGCATTGGATCGCGATGCCGAGATGGAAGTAAGCTACATCGCCTCGGTAGGCGATTACGCCACCTGGCGCAGCAGCAAGGAAAGCGGCGGATTCGACCTCAAGACGTTCGAGGTGCGCCTGCGCCCGACCGAGAAAGTCGACAATCTTCGCCCCGGCATGAGCGTATTGCTTCCGATGGAAGCTATCCAGTAACAGGAGTGTCGCCGTGCTCTTGCAGGGACTCCTGAATACCATCAGGAAAATCTACTTCAGCCACAATATCGTATTGTGGATGATTCTCCTGGTGTTGCCCGTAGGGGTTTCCCTCTTTACCATGGGGATGTTCTCTTCGCAAATCGTGCAGCACGTTCCCATAGGAATCGTCGCGCAAGACGACAGCATGCTGGCCGACAAGATAAAGTCGCGCTTGCGTTCCAGCCCGGTTCTCAATGTTAAGATGGAATGCGGGAGCATGCGGGAGTGCGAACGTGCCGTTGTGCGAGGTGACCTCCAGGGATTCCTCGTGCTGCCCAACGAACTGGAACGTAGGGCGCTCAGGCTCGAGAGCCCGGTGATACCTATCTATTCCAGCGGCCAGAACTACCTCACCAACATGTTCGCGACCAAGGAAATCCGTGCTGTACTTTCGGCTGTGGGTAGCGAGATATTTGTTCCGCAAATCGAAGATCCGGTCAAGACGGAAATACATTCCGTGGGAAACGTCGAGGGCAACTACCAGGGATTCTTGGCGCTCGGACTCGTGACGGCGATTTTCCACCTTGCGGCGATGATCGTGGGCGTATATGTAGTCTCGTTCCCGTTCAGGGATCACCGCGTTACCGAGATGGTCAAGTATGCGGGCGGCTCGCGCTTGACCCTTTGGGTGGCGAGCGTATTCCCGATGAACATTATCCTCTGGCTTGCGTCCGTTGGCTGCTACGCGTATTGCCACCGCATACTCGCTCCGCTTACGTTGGATGAATTCGTCATGACTGCGGCCGCGCAGCTGTTCATGATTTGCGCCTGCTCGGGCGCGGGAATCGTATTCGTTGGTGTGGTGGGCGTCATGAGGATTGCGACGGGCGCTGCAGGCGTTATCGGGAGCCCGGCGTTTGCATTTGCGGGCCAGACGTTTCCCGTGATGTCGATGCCCTTTGCCGTGCGCTGTTTTGCCTTTGTGCTTCCGCTGACGCACGTTCTCAAGATCCAGTCCATGATGCTCCTTGGCGATGTCAGCATGGAAACCTCGTGGCATTCCCTTGAAATCCTCATAGGCATGGCCATATTCTGGAACTTGCTGGGTGCGTTCCTGATGTCCATGCGCTGGAAGCGCGCCTTGCGCAAGGAATCCGAGTGGGCAAGGGAGGCCGCATGATTCTTCGCCTCTTGAAAGTCGCTTTTGCGGAATGGAAACTGTTCTATACGGACCCGGCGGCCGTGCTGCTCTTGGTGGTGGCGGGAGTCCTGTACGCGTTCTATTACCCGACGCCCTACATCAACCAGACGGTGACGAAGGTCCCTGTCGCGGTAGTGGACCTCGACAACACGGTGATGTCTCGCCAGCTTATCCAGATGGCCGCGGCTTCGCAGCAGGTAAACGTGAAGTCTGTCTATGCCGAGATGCAGGAAGCCGAGGCCGCCATGGCCCGCGAAGAGATTTTCGGCTTCATGGTGATTCCCGAGAATATGGAGAAGAACATCCGCGGTAACCATCCGGTATCGGTGAACATCTTTACCCACGGCGCCTACGTGATGTTGCATGGTGCCATAGGGACCGCATTCTCCACGTGCGCGCTTACGCTGGGCGCAACGCACAAGGTAAAGCAGATTGCTCTATCCAAGAAGGTCCCGTCAACGAGTGCGATGGCCATGCGCGACCCGATTCCCATTAGCATCCAGACGCTCTTCAACAGTTCGGGAAGTTACTCCAACTACGTTGTCCCGAGCGTGCTGGTCGTTATATTGCAGCAGTCGCTGATTATCGGCATCTGCGTGCTGGGCGGCTCGCGAGCGCACCGGCGTTTCCGCCGGCGTTTCCGCGACAGCGCCGTGGAAAACGAAACAGCGGAAATCCGCTATTTCGGGCGCTCGCTCGCATACTTCTTGCACTACTGCTCCTTCATCCTTTTCTATCACTGCATCATCTATAACATCTTCGATTTCCCCAGGCGCGGTGAGATTCTGCCGATGGCCGTATTCTCGCTCGTGTTTCTCGCGTCCGTCATCAATTTGGGGATGGTCGTGTCGCAGGTGTTCCTGCGTCGCGAATCAAGCATGCAGCTGTTCCTCTACCTTTCCATCCCGATTCTGTTCCTCGCGAACTTTAGCTGGCCCAGTTACCTGATGCCCAGGTGGATGGTCTCGATTTCGTATATATTGCCGAGTACGTTTGCCGTTCCGGCTTGGCTTTCCATTGAGCAGATGGGGGCCGACATCTACGAGGTGGCGCCCAGGCTGTATCAGCTTGCCGTCCAGGCGATTGTATACCTGTTTTTGGGACTGTTGTTGACTCGCGCTCGCGACAAGGCGAAGATTGACGTCGGCGACATGTAGTTTTTGTATATTACAGACTATGATGTTCGATCCTTTATACATGATGATTCTTCTGGTGACGCTCGCCCTTTCGGGCGGTGTCTCCATGCTGGTCAAGACCCGCTTTGCCGCGGGCCAGAAAGTGAACATTTCCAGCGGGCTTACCGGTGCCGACGTGGCGAAGGCCATCCTTATGGATGCCGGGATTACCGACGTGAAGGTGCTGGTGCACCACGGGTTCCTTTCGGACCATTACAACCCGCTGAACAAGACGCTCAACCTCTCGAAGGAAGTCTACTACGGCCGTAACGCAAGTGCCGCGGGAGTCGCCGCCCACGAAGTGGGCCACGCTATTCAGCATGCGCAAGGTTACTTCCCGCTGTGGCTTCGTTCCGCCATTGTGCCGGTCGCAAACATCGGTAGCAATCTCGGTCCGTGGCTCGTGATTATCGGTATCGTGCTGATGAGCGCCGGCCGCGCGCTCGGCTATTCTCTTGCATTGGCTGGAGTTGTCTTGTTCGCCGCCGCGACGCTCTTTACGCTTGTGACCGTGCCTGTGGAATTCGATGCCAGTTCCCGCGCCAAGAAGGCGCTTGCCCGCATGGACGTTGTGGCGCAGGGTAGGGAATACAACACGGTTTCCGGAGTGCTCTTTGCTGCGGGCCTCACTTACGTGGCCGCCGCGATTTCTTCCATTCTGCAGCTGCTCTACTGGGCGTACCGCGCGGGGCTTCTCGGCGGGCGCAGGGACTAGGAGGCCTTATGGCTGTAAAGACGCTTACCATCGAATGCCCCATGTGCAAGGGCGAAATCGTCGTGGACGCCGATACGGGCGAAGTCCTCTCGCATAAGGAATACAAGAAGGAGACCAAGTCCTTCGACGAGTTCCTTAAGGAACAGAGCACGCGCAGTTCCGATTTGGAAGCGAAGTTCGCTGCCGCCAAGGAAGCGCAAAAGAACCGTCAGGAACTTTTGCAGAAAAAGTTCGAGGCAGCCAAGCAGAACAAGGACCTCAAGGATCCTCCGCCGAGCATTAACTGGGATTAATTTTCGTCCGCGCCGTAGACGGTCGGACCTTCGTCTTCGTCATCGCCGGATTCTTCGGCGATGTTTTCATTTGCAGATTCTTCCGAAGAATTCCCGGAGTAGTAAGCCTGCGCCTTTTTCATGAAGGCTTCGAATTCTTCGTCGCTCATCTGCGACGTGTCGGCGGGCGTTTCTTCAACAGGTGCCGCGGCGTTAATAGTCGCGGTTTCCACAGACGTGGACTCCACGGGCTGTTCCCCCGTGGGCGTTGCGGGAGTTTCCGCTACAGGAACTTCTGCGGCAGTATTTTCGGCAGGCGGAACGGCGCCTTCTTCGCGCAGCATGTCGGCAAACGGGTCGTCCTGCACTTCGCTCAGGTCTTCGCGGCCTTCGAGCATGGCCTGCAAGTCTTCTTCGGTCACGTTCCTGCCGCGAGTCGTCCACAGTACGGCTTCCTTCATCACCGCGGCGATGTCGCCTACGCTGCCTGCCTGCGAACGCGCAAGCGCCTGGTTGCGGATGACTTCCACGAGTCCCGGCTTCACGTCGGGATCCTTCGAGAAAAACACCGTCTCGCGCGCCATTTCTTCGGCGTAGTCCGGGTTGTTCTTCTTGCGGTAAATCCAGATGGGGCCGAACAGTTCGCTTTGGCGGAACACCACCTCGTCGGTCTTGATCATCTCGAGGAGGGCCATGAACGTCACCGCCGCCACGATGGGGTGGCTGTCGTTGTCGAGCAGATCTTCGAACAGGGCGCGTCCATTCGCGTTCAGGTAGTTGTTGATGGCCTGCTGGCGGTCCTGGATGGTCACGTAGTCCAGTTCAATGTGGTGGACCGTTTCTGAAATCTTTGTCTTGAGGCTCTTCTGGTAAGCGCGGAACAGTTGCCAGATGTTCGCATCGGCGAGCGTGTCGTCTTCGTTCTGCGTTTTTTCGAGCCTGCCGCGGCTATAGGTACCGAAGTTCTCTCCCTCCATTTCCTGGAGGCCTCCCGCGACCTGCTTGTAACGCTGGTATTCCAGCATCTCCTGCATCAGCTTTTCGCGGTCTTCGTTGTATTCTTCGATGAGTTCGGGGTCGCGTTCTTCGGCCGGGAGCAGTTCCTGCACCTTGAGGGCCATCAGGCGGCTAGCCATGTACAAGAAGTCGCCCGCCTTCGAGAGGTCGGCAACGCCAATCTTGTTGACCCATGCCAAAAAGTCGTCGGCGATTTCGGCGATAGGAATCTGGTCCAGCGACATTTCTTTTTTCTGGACCAGGTACACGAGCAAGTCCATCGGCCCGTTGAACGACCCGATGTTGACTTCGTAATCTTCCTGTTCTTCGATATCTACCATTTACTAGAAATGTAGTTTTTCTCTTTCGTCAAATTACTCTACTGTCACGCTCTTGGCCAGGTTTCTCGGCTGGTCCACGTCGTTGCCGCGCAGTACGGCGATGTGGTAGGCGAGCAGCTGCAGCGGGACGCAGGTGATAATCGGCATGAGCATCGGGAGCGTCTGCGGCACCTTGATGATGTGGTCGGCGATTTCGTCGAGCGGGTGGCAGTCTTCGGTAGTGATGGCGATGACGCGTCCGCCACGGGCCTTGATTTCGCGGACGTTGCTGATGACCTTGTCAAACAGCACGTCCTTGGGGGCCACCACCACGACGGGCATGTTCTCGTCGATGAGCGCGATGGGCCCGTGCTTCATTTCGGCGGCAGGGTAGCCTTCGGCATGGATGTAGCTGATTTCCTTGAGCTTGAGGGCGCCTTCCATGGCGACGGGGTAGTTGAAGTGGCGCCCGAGGTACAGGAAGTTGCTTGCCTTGGAGTACTGCCTTGCAATGTCGGCGATGGCGTCGGACAGCTTGAGAGTCTGCTCGACGAGTCCCGGGAGCTCGAGCATGGACTTTGCGATGCTTGTACCGGCTTCGATGGAAAGTCTGCGCTGGCGGCCGAGGAGCAGGGCAATCATGGCGAGGACGGTCACCTGCGAGGTAAAGGCCTTGGTGCTCGCGACGCCGATTTCGGGACCGGCGTGCAGGTAGACACCGCCATCGCTTGTGCGGGCGATGGTCGAGCCTACGCCGTTACAGATGGCGAGCGCGGTGGCGCCCTTCTGCTGGGCTTCCTTGAGTGCCGCGAGCGTGTCGGCGGTCTCGCCGGACTGGCTGATGGCGAGTACGAGCGTACCCGGCTTGATAATGGGGTTGCGGTAGCGGAACTCCGAGGCGTATTCGACTTCGACGGGGACTCCCGCCAGTTCCTCGATCATGTATTCGCCGACCATGCCCGCGTAGTAGCTGGTGCCGCACGCGGTGATGATGATACGGTTGATGTTCCTCAGTTCCTTGATGTTCGTGTCGAGGCCGGCAAGCTTGGAATTGCCCTCGGGTACGAGCAGGCGGCCGCGCATGGTGTTGCGGAGCACTTCGGGCTGCTCGAAAATTTCCTTGAGCATGAAGTGCGGGAATCCGCCCTTGGCCACGGCGTCGGCGTCGAATTCAACATCCTTGACTTCGCGCTGGACCTCGTTCCTGTTCATGTTCACAATGGAATAACGCCCGCCCTTAATCTGGACGACGTCGTTGTCGTCGAGGTAGACAACCTTCTGCGTGTGGTTGATGATGGCCGAAACGTCACTCGCGAGGTAGAAATCCCCGTCGTTCCCGATGCCCAGGATGAGCGGGGAACCGCGGCGGGCGCCAATGAGGGTGTCCGGCTGTTCGCTGCAGATAATGCCGAGGCCGAAGGTTCCTTCGATTTGGGCGAGCGCCTTGAGGACGGCGGCCTTCATGTCGCCGGTATAGAACCTCGCGATGAGGTGGGCGACGACTTCGGTATCGGTGTCGGACTTGAACTGGACGCCTTCGCTGATGAGCTTGGCCTTCAGGGAGGCGTAGTTTTCGATAATGCCGTTGTGGACGATGGAGAACTTCCCGTCAAAGCTCATGTGGGGGTGGGCGTTGGCTTCGGTGGGGGCGCCATGGGTTGCCCAGCGGGTATGCGCGATGCCTACATGTCCCTTGATGGCCGAGCCCGACAATTTGTCTTCAAGCGCCTTGATTTTGCCCGAAGCACGAACAACGTTTATCTTGCCGTCGTCAATCAGGGCAACGCCCGAACTGTCGTAACCGCGGTATTCCAGCTTTCTCAGACCATCGATAAGGATGGGAAGGGCTTCATTCTGACCGATGTAGGCAACTATTCCGCACATAAGAAAGTCCTTTTTACAAAATACACGCAAAATATACGAAAACTTTATGTAAAAAAAGGTTTTGTGTGACCGAAATCACTTTTGATTTGCTATTTTAAAGAACGACAAATTCATGTTAAAAAGAGGAATCTCTATGAAGTCTAAAATGATTGTTGCTGCAGGCGCTTTTGCCCTGCTTTTGACCGGTTGCGACCAGTTGTGCCAGACCAGTACCGCCAAGAAGGCCCTTGTTACCGACAAGGACAAGTACAGCTACGCCCTCGGCGCCCATTTCGGCACCCAGGCCCACTTCCAGCTGGTTACCCGCGATTCCATCGATCTCGACATCGACCTGTTCATCCAGGCCTTCAAGGAACGCTACAACGAAGATTCCGCCGCGTACCTGATGAACGACTCTACCATCTTTGAAACCCTCCAGAAACTCTCTGCCGACCGTCAGGCCGAAAAGGTCAAGAAGGATAGCATCGCTGCCGAAGCCAACAAGGCTGCCGGCGAAGCCTTCCTCGCTTCCAACAAGACTGCTGAAGGCGTTGTCACCACCGAAAGTGGCCTCCAGTACAAGGTGATTACCGAAGGTACCGGTGCTACTCCGGGTGATTCCGACATCGTCAAGGTCCACTACACTGGTACGCTCCTCGACGGCACCAAGTTCGACAGCTCCATTGACCGTGGCCAGCCGCTCGAATTCCCGATTAACGCTGTGATTCCGGGCTGGACCGAAATGCTCAAGCTCATGAAGGTTGGTGGCAAGGTGACCGCTTGGATCCCGAGCGACCTCGCTTACGGTCCGCACGGCCGTGGCCCGCAGATTCCGGGTAACAGCCTCCTCGTTTTCGAAATGGAATTGATTGATACGCACGCTGCCAACG
>CADBLC010000073.1 GCA_902795385.1 Fibrobacter succinogenes
CAACATGGGCGTATGGCTGCTCTATGCCTATTACCTGTCGGGCGAGAAGAAGTATTACCAGAGTGCCGTCAAGACGCTCGACTACCTGCTGGGCAAGAACCCGATGGACATGTCGTATGTGACCGGTTTTGGCACCAAGTCCCCGATGCACCCGCACCACCGCCCGAGCCAGGCCGATGGCGTGCAGGAACCGGTGCCGGGCATGCTCGTGGGCGGTCCGCAGCCCGGCGGCGAGGATATTGGCAAAAACGAGTGGGAATGCAGGGATTACCGCGTGAACGGGGCCCCGGCCAAGTCCTACTTTGACGACGAATGCAGCTATGCGAGCAACGAGGTGGCCATCAACTGGAATTCTCCGGCGGCTTACCTGGCGGGTGCCATCGAAGCGCTCAATTCCGGTCACGCCCCCTCCTTCGCGGTCGACGGGATTGTCTCCATCCCGAAGGTCCGTCCGGGCCTGCGTGCTGCCGACGGTACGCCCAAGCTCCGCTTCGATAGCCACAGGGTGTTTATCGAGAATAACGGAATCCGTTACGACCTGAAGGGCAAAAAAATCAAGTAAACCCCTGAAATTCGCTAAAAAATAAGAACCGCGGCGGAATCGTCGCGGTTTTGTCTTTTTGAAGGGCGGCGCTTTTTTGGACAGCGTTTACGAGCAGCGGAGCACTTGACCCGGGCGGATCATGTTGCCCTTGATGCCGTTCAGCTGCTTGAGGCGGGTAATGGAAATCCCGTACTTGCGGGCGATTTTCCCGAGGCAGTCGCCGCGGCAGCGAGCAACTGCTGCTGCTCGATGGTGGTCAGGGCGTTGTGGAACGTGCCCTGCTCAAAGTTGAATACCGTGGCCGGGTCGATGTAGGTGCCGTTGAACTTCATCTCGAAATGCAGGTGCGCCCCGAAGGAGCGGCCCGTATTGCCGCCGACGCCGATGGTATCGCCGGCCTGGAGCGTGTCGCCGACGTTGACTTTCCAGCTGGCGAGGTGGGCGTAGAGGGTGGTGAGCCCGTTCCCGTGGTCCAGAATGACGTACTTGCCGTAACCCCTGCGGCGGCCCTGGTTGCGTACCTTGGTGACGACACCGGCGAATGCGGCCACGATGGTGCGGTCTTCGCCGTGGCAGAGCCCGAGGTCGACGCCGCGGTGCATGCGGTAGGTACGGATGCCGTAGGGGGCGGAAACGCGACGGCTTTCGCTAGGGACAAATGCCGTAGTCATGTCGAGGACGAGCTTGGCCAGGGAATCCACATGGGCGGAATCGGTGGCGTTCATGTCGGCGGCGAGTTCGGCGTCGGCTTCTTCCTGGCTCATTTCGGGGCCGTTATCGGTAGAGTCCGCTTCGTTTTCGGCAATTTCGGCCGGGGCGTTGGGATTGTTGCCTGCATCGGCTTCGTCTACGAGAGTGTCTCCGGAAAACTCGCTTTCGGTTTGCGGAATGGTTTCGGGTACAATTTCGTCCTTGGCAAATGCTGCCAAGGCTATCATGCAGACTATCGTAAGGACTTTTGACGGAGCGAGTAGTTTCATGGTATATTAGGTCAAAGATAGTCTATTTGTCCAGTTTTGTCATATGTAGTTGTGATGTAGCTCAAATTTTTCTATCTTTGCCCCCGTCAGGGCCTATCATCCAGGTAGGTTCCTAGTCCGGCACGCCAAAGAGCCTGCCGATAAAGGATTACAAAATGGCAAAGAAAGTTCAGGATGCCCTCAAGGACATCATCTCCCTCTGCAAGCGCCGCGGTTTCATTTTCCCCGGCTCCGAAATTTACGACGGCCTCGCCAACACCTGGGACTACGGTCCGTATGGCGTGGAACTGAAGCGCAACATCAAGAACCTCTGGTGGAAAAAGTTCGTGACTAGCCGCCAGGATGTGCTCGGTCTCGACAGCTCTATTCTTTTGAACCCCCGCGTCTGGAAGGCCTCCGGTCACGTGGGCAACTTCTCTGACCCGCTGGTGGACTGCCTCGCTTGCCACGAACGTTTCCGTGCCGACCAGCTTTTGGAAGACAAGCTCGGCGAAGGCTGCTGCGCCGGCAAGAACTTTGACGAAGTCCACCAGATGATGATGGACAACAAGATTGAATGCCCGACCTGCGGCAAGACCGACTGGACCAAGCCCCGCGCATTCAACCTGATGTTCCAGACCGAAATCGGCGTCATCGAAGGTGAAGGCAACAAGGTTTATCTCCGTCCGGAAACGGCCCAGGGTATCTTCGTTGACTTCAAGAACATTGTCGACAACGTCCGCCCGCGCATTCCGTTCGGTGTCGGTCAGATCGGTAAGTCTTTCCGTAACGAAATCACTCCGGGTAACTTCATCTTCCGTACCCGCGAATTCGAACAGATGGAATTGGAATTCTTCTGCGAACCGGGCACCGAACTTGACTGGTACAACTTCTGGCGCAAGTATTGCTTCGACTGGCTGGTGAACGACCTGGGCGTGAACAAGGAAAAGCTCCGCCTCCGCGAACATGCCAAGGAAGAACTTTCTCACTACTCCAACGGTACCACCGACATCGAATACGAATTCCCGTTCGGTTGGGGCGAACTCTGGGGTATCGCAAGCCGCACGAACTACGACTTGACGCAGCACCAGAACGAATCCAAGGTCAAGCAGGAATACATTGACCCGGTCCAGAACAAGCGCTACATTCCGTACGTGGTGGAACCGTCTCTCGGTGTGGAACGTCTGCTCCTCGTGCTCCTCTGCGACGCTTACGAAGTCGAAAAGCTCGAAAACGACGAACGTACCGTGCTCCACTTCGACCCGAAGATTGCTCCGGTGAAGGTTGCCGTTCTCCCGCTCGTGAAGAAGGGCCAGGTGAAGGCCAAGGCCGAAGAACTCTACCAGAAGCTCCTCAACCGCTGGAACGTGGAATACGATGAAACGCAGTCCATCGGTAAGCGCTACCGCCGTCAGGACGAACTCGGCACGCCGTTCTGCGTGACCGTCGACTTCGATACGGTGGGCGAGGGTGAATCCGACCCGGCAAAGCTCGGCTTCGTGACGGTCCGCGAACGCGACTCCATGAAGCAGGAACTGGTGAAGATCGACGAACTCGAAGCTTACCTGTCCGCTAAACTCGGCTGCTAAGGTTAGACGAAAGAACGGCCCTTGCGGGCCTACAGACGAGAGACGAAAGATTTATAATGGCGCTTCGCGCATCGTGTACTTGATTTTATCTCTCGTCTAAAAAGGAACCCGGAAACGGGTTCTTTTTTTTGTTTATAAAAATGCGTTCTGTTTCAAAAATATTTTGTTTGTAATAATATTACTTTGTAATACATTTATTAAACAAAGTAAGCGGTTATAAAATTTGTAACAAAATTATATAGGCGGTTATTTGAAATTATTTCTATCATTCGTAACCGCTTTTTATTACAAAGGAGTACAAAAATGAACAAAAAGCTCGCAATCGTTATCTTGGCGGCTACATCAATGTGTTTTGCCACCAAGATTGGCGTTCTGAAGAGGGACGCTTCTTATAAGTGTCCTGGAAAACAGGTGTATTTTGATCTTGACGTTGAGGACGACGATAATGACACCAAAATTATGAGCCGTTCCGACAAGAATGACAAAAAAATTCCGGGAATTAATATTGACGGTGGCCATGCGAAATTTACATATTGCGTCGTTGATTCCAAGGAAATGCTTCCTGTTTCCTTTGACTATGTTGTCTTGAGGTTAGATGATTCATGCCCTAAGGGTGCTACAGAATTCTCCTTTACGCATGATACGGAAAATGACGATAATGCCAATCACAAGGATGGAGATATTAGCCCGAACGTGGTAAACAAGGATATTGTCACATTTGAGTATTGCTTTGTTCCTAAGGCCAAAAATGCCTCTGCGAAATATCCGTTTAAAAACGTGCAGTATGGTGTTTTCGCAAATAGGGATGATATTAGCAATAAGGACCACATTACGCATTTCTATGTCAAAATTGATGATGAAGATACGAAAAAAAGAAATAAAGTGGTATCTGTGACTCGTAACACCAAATGTACCTGTAGCGGTGGTGGACAGTATGCGCGTAATGACAAATGCTATAACGTTAAAGGTCAAGTCGTTTGTTCCTTCTGGAATACTGAAACTGTAAAATGGAATCATAATGACTCCTACATTCCTGGTGAAATCGAGGATCGTCTGAGCCATATTATGAGCAGTACTCGGAATACGCTCTACAATGTCATCAAGTGGACTGGTTCGGCATCTCAGATTCTTGCTAAATCGGTCGTTGCTGAAGCTCCTGCAGCTCCTGTTGCCGCCCAGATGAACGTGGTTCCCGAAATCAAGGGCTTCGATCATTCTTCTGTTACGGTTGAAATGCAGTCTGCCGGTAACGTGGACATTGCCATCATGAACGTCAACGGCGTTGTCGTCGCAAGGATTGCCAAGGAAAACCTGCTGCCGGGAGTCCATGTGATGAACTGGAATTCTAGCCTCGTTCCTAACGGCCGCTACATCGTTACGGCCAAGCAGAACGGCAAGATGAATTCCAAGGTAGTTATCCTGAAGTAATTCGGAAAATCATTCAAGCACTGGTTACTCCCGCTCGCCTGAGCGGGGGTATAACCTCAAAAGAACCCGGAAACGGGTTCTTTTTTTACAAATTTGCCTTTTTGGGGATAAAGTATGTATATTTCATTATTATGAAATACTCTATCCTTGCCATTTTGCTGGCGGCTGCTTTCTCGTTTGCCCAGGAGACGGCCGAACCTCAGAATACCGAAGCCCCTGCCGCGGTTCCTGCCGCAGTCCAGGAGTCCCCCGAACCCCAGGTTACCGAGCCTCAGGCGACCGAGACTCAAGCTGCAGAAGCACCTCAGGAAGCTGCTGAACCGCAGGCTCCTGCGCCCCAAGCCGCCGAGGCCCCTGCAGAAGCGCCTGCCGCAAATCCCGCGGCAGCACCCGCTGACGCTGCTGCTGCCGCGCCTGCCGCAGTGGCGGCTCCGGAACCGACCGAGGCCGAGGACGTGGACCTTTCTGCCGAACCCGAAGAACCGAGAAGGATAGATGCAGGCATCGAGGAGAAGCCGACAAAGCAGGATTGGCTGCTCTATACGGGCATCGCGGCCAGTGCCTGGTCGATTATCTCCCTGTGCGCGTTCAGTGCTTTTGACGACGACACAAAAGAACTCTATGACGAAGCGAATCCGCAATGGATGAGCCATGAGGCATATGAGCACACGCGTTCAAAGATAAAGCACAAGCAAAAATGGCGTGACATCTGGGGTATGCAGGCGGGTATTTCGGCCGCCGTTGCCGCATTGACTTGGATCCCGTGGCTTGTCATCAATTTTTAGGAGGCCAAGATGAAAAAGTATTTGATTCTCGCTTCGTTGCCCATGCTTTTCGGATGTACGGATTATCTGGAAAAATTTGACAATGCGTACGAAGAAAACAATGTGTTTATTTCCCTGACCGATGGCAAATTCAAGGATGAGCGTGACGGCAATACCTATTCCATTGTCGAGATTGCCGGTACCTACTGGATGGCCGAGAACCTGCGCTATGTGGACAGTTCCGCGACGCCGAACCTCAAGGGGAACGTGTGGTGCTACGAGAACTCCAAGGACAGCTGCAGCAAATATGGCCCGCTCTATTCGTGGGCGGCAGCGATGAACTTGAGCGCCTCCGAAAGCGAAAAATGGAATGGTTTTTCCAATCCCGCAGACGCCCAGGGAATTTGCCCGAAGGGCTGGCGAATACCCTCTTCGATCGATTGGACGACCCTGAATACGAATGTTTCCCTGTTCAGCGGTGGCGAAGCTGGACGCGAAGGCAATGCTTCGCTCGCCATGAACCGCTATGGCTTCAACGCGCTTGCTGCAGGCCGTCGTAACAGCGAAGGCGGCGACTTCCTCAGCACCGGCAAGTACGCCTTCTTCTGGACTTCTGCCGGAATCGACAAGGCGACCAGCAGGGGATGGGGCCTGCGCAGTGACGGTGACGTCTTTGGCGAAGGCGAGTTCTACAAGGACCACGGCATGTCGATACGCTGCGTAGCCGATGGTTTTGGTGTGGAAATCAATGGCAAGCTTGACTCCGCCTATCTGGATTCCATTCCCTTCGAATTCGGTTCGCTTGAGATTGACGGAAAGAGCTACAAGACCATTAAAATTGGCAAGCAGAACTGGATGGCCGAAAATGTGGCCCTTAACACCGAAAAGAGCCTATGCTACAACGACGATTCCAAGAATTGCGACACTTACGGCCGTTTGTACACTCTGGACGAAGCCAAGACGGTCTGCCCCGATGGTTGGCGTCTCCCGTCTGTCACGGATTATCAATTCTTGACAAGTTTCGTGTATAAAACGACCATGTTGCGTTCCAGGGACAAGTGGACCGACAAGGCCGAAAAGGGCCTCAACTGGTGGGGATTCGGGCTTCTGCCTGCCGGTGGCCACGAAAAGGGTGACTTCTTTGATATCACCTACAGTTCGTACTTGTGGACATCCGATGGCAAGGCTTACGAAGTGCGTTACCATGGCGAAACTCCTTATTACACCGAAAAGAGTGCCGAATCGGCGTTCTCCGTACGTTGTATAGAAGACTAGTTGAAAACCCTTTGCAAAAAAAGGACCTGGGAACAGGTTCTTTTTTTTATATAAAACGGATTTGGGGCAATTTAACTATATTCGTAAAACAGGGAGTTTGTTATGAAAATTCGTTGTTTTCGCCATATTCCACTCCTGGGGATTTTTGCCCTGTGGGGGTGCACTACGGACGGTGGGTACGATCCAAGCACCAAGTACGATACGAGCAAGGTCGATTATATCGTAAGCTACAATACGAGTTACGAGCCTCTGCCGGAATGTACCGAGAAGCTTGAAGGCAAGGTCTTCTGCATCGATAACACCCTGGAACTTTTCGTATGCGTGGAAAACTTCTGGAGCCCGAAGGGCGTCATTGACGCCGATGACAAACGGCTGGATGACGCCGAGATTTACAGGGAGGGTTCTACAACCCCGAACAGTTCCTCCTCGAAGACTAGGATTACATACAGCGTTTCGTCGTTTGTCGACCAGCGCGACGGCCGTACCTACAAGACGGTTATCGTGGACAACATGGAATGGATGGCCGAAAACCTCGATTACGACAACGGTGCCAGCAGGGTCTCGACGAAATGTTCCAATGAACTTGGTGCCGAGAACTGCCGCATGTACAAGATTGTCTACAATATCGGTGAAGACGGGAGTTCCATCGACGATGTGTGCCCTGAAGGGTTCCGCGTGCCCTCGGAATACGACTGGGAGGCCCTCTCTGAGCTGTTTGGGGGCGAGTACGAGGCGGGTGCCGCGCTCAAGGACGAAAGTTTTAAGCAAAGCCGCGATTACCCGGCCCTCGACGCCATCTCCTTCTCGGCCCTTGCCACGGGCTACATAAAGGCGGGCTACGAATGCTACGTGGGGGAGAAGGCGGTATTCCTCGTCCGTTCAAGGGTGGCTATCCAAATCGGGGCGTACGATGACGGCATCTACGTAGTGCATGAATTGCCCTATACGACGGACGGTACCGACCTTATCTGGGCCGGAATATATAACGCGGAGGACTTGTTCTCCATTCGCTGCATGAGGGACGTATGGTAAGATGGTCCTGTAGATTGATGTTCCTGCTGACGGTTTCCCTTGTCTTGGCGGCTTGCGGTTCCAACGCGAACCTTGTAATGAATGATGTGAAAAAGAGGGACCCGCTCCCGATGGATGCCGAAGTCATCTGGCTGCAAGGAGCCATGGTCCCCGTCGTTCCGGAAAATGCCGAATTCGTGGCGACTATCGAGAACAACATGGATACCCAGTGCACTCTCGACGATATCGTGCCCTTTTACAATGAACGCGCTAGGGAAATCGGCGCGAACCTCATCTTTGTCAAGCAGAATGTCAAGAAGAAACATATAAAGTCTACGTATTCCGGCAATATGGTCATCATGCATTCCATAGTCTGTGATGCTGTCCTGGTAGACTTCTACTTTCTTCCCAGGGAGGCAAAATGATGAAAAAAGCGTGCCTCCTAGCCTTGGCGCTTGCATTTTGCGCCTGGGCCCAAGAATCTTCGGACAGCGGCCTGGATGAATTTGAAAGGAGCCTGGTGCCGGAAACGGCTGCCGACAGTGCAGTGGAGGCTCCCGACGAATTTGAACAGAGCCTGATACAGCACCCGTCGGAAATGGAACCGGTCTACAAGACGCGTGAAGAGCTTTTCTCCGCCATCAAGTCAAAAAACCCGCAGAATGTCGCCAAGATCATGGAAGAACTCGAAGCGATGGAATCCAGGACGGTCATCCCCGTGAACGACATCGAAAAAGAGGCCATCTATGTCGAAATGAGGATGTACAAGAGCCTGCTTGCGTCTTTGATTCACCACTACCGGAACATCTTCGATTCGACGCGCTACGATCACCCCACGGTAGCAGCGGGGGACGGCCTGGATTACCATGTCCGGCAGCTTCTCAAAGAACGCGAAAAAAGCGACAAGAATATCTTCTTTACCCTCGAAAAGAATGCCGATTTCAAGAAGATTCCCCTGCAGCAGCGGCAGAAGCTCGAAATGTTCCTCTTGCTCCGCGATGCCTACCGCAGTGCGGAAGTGAACGAGCGCGTCCGCGATCTTTCCAAGATTGTTGCCGAAGACAAGAACGACCCCGACGCTGAATGGGTCCGCAAGTGCGTTTACGAACCCCTCTACAGGATGCGCCTTTTCCTCTTCTCCCTTGAAAGGAGGGCGGCGAACAAGGAAGGCCTCATCCAGAGGAAACTCTATACGGGCGGTTTCGGCGCGAACCTCTATATTCCCATCGGCGGCATGGGATTCGGCTTCGACGAGTTCTACCGCGAAGACTTGTTCGCCCCGGCGGACCCGACCATCAACCTCGAACTCTACCTCCAGATCTATAGGGTGGCAGTACTCTTCGAGTATATCAACTCGGGCGTTGCGGCCCTGAATTCCTATGAATTCGGCCTGGGATGGGTCGTGTACGACAGCCGCTACATCAAGGTGCGCCCCTATGCGGCCGTGGGTAAGTCGTTCGTCGACCTCGAACCTATCAACGATATCCCGAACTTCCCGTCTTCCACGCAATCGTACGGGAATTCTTCCGGCTCCAAGACGTTTACGGCGGCGGTCAATGTGGACTACAAGTTCGGTACGGCCTATTTCTTGCTTTCCGATACCAAGCTGACTAGCTTCTGCGTGTCGAGCAAGCTGGGGGTCTCGTATATCGATTTTGAACACGAATTCGCCAAGGGAAGCGGCGCTACGCCCTTCTTCGCGCTCGGCCTGGGCATCTATTTCTGGTAAGGAGCTACCATGTCGCGTCATTTTGGACTTGTTGCATTTATTGTATCTATTTTGGTCGTAGGCCTCTGGGCTCAGGATGTATCGCAGCCATCCAAGAAAGAACTGTACCTGCGCGCGCGTGATGCCATGAAAGAAGCCCTCGAGCAGGGTAATACGGAACGTGCGGGCCAGGCGCTCGATTACCTGAAGAAAAACGTCGAGAACGGCGCCCCCCTGACCTTGTTCGAGGAATACCTCGCCAACATGAAGATTGGGCGTTACGAGGACGGAATCAAGATATACGCCAATATCCGTCAGGTCATTCTGGATTCGGCATGCAAGCCGCCCGACGTTATCCGCCTGTCTTCCGAAGACGCCCTGAACCTGTACTTGTACCGCGGCCTTTCGCCCTACACGAAACATGTCGCGGATTCCCTCTATGCGGTGGTCGATTCGTCGAGCATCAGCCAGGAATATAAGGACCTTTACAAGACGCTCCTCTATTCGGAACTGGTTCTTGGTTTGAGGGTGTTCAAGAGCTATGATAAATCGGTCATTTTCAACGTCATCAACGATACGACCGCCGCCGAGGAGTTCCTCCAGGCCGCCAAGGACTATACGCAAAGGTATCCCGTATCGCCATACACCCATTACCTCAAGGAACAGACCGTTCCTTTTGTGCAGGAATATATGGATGAACAGCGGCAATTCCGCACGAATCCCTGGGCGCACAAGTACTATACGGGAGGGCTCGGGATTTACTTGTCCAAGTGGGTGGGAATATTTGGCGGCGACGTCGCCAAATATGTGGATTACGAAATGGACGGCACGTTCATGGCCGAAATCCAGGTGCAGGTGATGCGCGTGGTACTCGGCGTCTTCTACATGTCGGGGTTGAACTCCGAACTCAAGGAGGGGTACTTCTCGAACTACGACGTGTACTTCACGAATGCCGGTACGTCGTATTTCAGCGTCCTGCTCGGCATAGACGTATACGAACAGAAATACGTGAAGGTGACTCCTTTCGTCGCTTTGGGCGGGGGAGACATGATGGACGAAATCACCTACGACTACCTCTTTTACCTCGGTGCCAACGTGGACATCCCTCTCTTTGCCACCAGGCCGTCGCGCATAGGCGGGCTATCTGCCGGAGTCCACATTCGCTTGAAGTATATGGCTCAGTTCGGATCCATGGATGAACGTTCCATCGTGTTCGAAGGCAAAGAAGATTCCTATTATGGCGATTTCGATATAGAGGACGGGCACAAGATTGGAAACTCGCTCAACCATTTTTTCTCTATTGGTATAGGCTTCTACCTCTGGTAGATTCGGGAGTATAAACAAAGGGATTTGTATACGATGAAGAAAATCATATCCATGCTGTTTTCTGTGCCGTTTCTGTTTATTCAGGCGTGCACCACCGATGTCGGTTACGAACCTGATACAGACTACAGCAATAAAGAGGCTTCTTACAAGATTAACACATTGTTTGACTTGCCCTATTGCACAAAGAATCTTGAATCGCTCGTTGTTCATTCCGAATGGGAAGAATCCGATTTCGTATGTAGTGATGGTTACTGGGTGAAACTTCGCAACAATGATGATGGAGAGAAACTCGATCGTCTGCCTGAAACTTTTTTTGTTGATGACGACGATAACGGTAGTGGCGGCAATAAAAGCGGTCTGAAATACAAGATATCTTCGATGATGGATTCACGTGACGGCAAATTGTACAATATTGTCACCATTGGTAGCCAAACCTGGATGGCCGAGAATCTTGCTTATAAGACTACTTACGCTTATGAAACAAGCATTCTCTACAATTATGATTTTGAAAACGGTCTGTTTTATGACTGGGAAGATGCTATCTCTGGCGGGGAGGATAACGGCGATGTCTGTCCAGACGGCTGGCATTTGCCTTCAAAGAGTGAATGGGAAGCGTTGATTAATTACATCGGTGGAAGGGAATCTGCTTATATCCTCAAGTCTAAAGATTTCTGGGAAATAGAGAATGATATAACGCAAGGCACTGACGGTGTAGGATTCTCTGCGTTCCCCGCCGGTTACAAGGAAGGTGCGCAGAATTACTTGCAGGAGCGTACTAGATTGGCTGCTTTCTGGACCAGCGACGGTTATGAAGACGGGAGCAACTATGCCTATGCAGCCATGTTGGCATCTTATTCAGAAAAAATTACTCTCCCAACAGAACGTATTTATAGTTCTCTCAACGTCCGCTGCGTAAAGGATTAAGCCACCATGAAGTACTTAGCTTTTCTTGCTTTGGCATTTACATTTTTCTTGTGCGCATGCAGTTCGAAAGTTCCCTACACCTTGGTCAATACACCAATAAATCCAGAACCTTTAGACTCGTCCATGCAAGTCGTAGTGGTGAAAGCAAGTTCTGTTCCAGTAATGCCGCTTGAATACAAGTATCTCGGCACCGTAGAGACCAATGCCAATTTAGGTTGTTCAGCAGGGGGAACCATAGATCAACTTCGCGAAAAGGCGCGCGATCTCGGAGCAAATGTTGTATACGTCAAAAAAATCGATGAAAAAACGGTCTACGTCTCCACCTACGCGGGAGGGGGACTTTTGTGGGCGGTGGTATTGTATCCCCTGAACCAGAAATGTCTTACCTTGCTTGCTGATTTCATCTATGCCGAATCGCCCTTGATTACCAAGTTGCAGGAAGAAGAAAAGAATGCAATGGCGTCTAAAGAAGGGAAGGAGTAGGGCAATATGATGATACGTAAGGCATATTCAATTTTTTCCATTGTCCTTCTTTTTACGGCATTTGTAACGGCAGCGGATATCGAGGATTTCGAGAATTCACTTGTACAGGAGGGAGGCAATGATTCTTATGCCGTCTCTCAGGACTCGTCTTTCGAGCAGTCGTTGGTAAACGAGGACGGCTATGGGCTATCAAATGTCTACCGCGCTCGCGAGGCGCTCATGCAGGCCATCAAGAATAAGGATACTTCCGAAATTGCGCAGAAAATTTCTGAACTTGACAACATGAAGTCTGACGGCGTTGTGCCACTGCTGAGCGTCGAAAAGGAAATCATCTATCTGGACAACAAGATGTGGAATCATTTGCTCCGTCTCGAAGTGGAAATATTCAAGGCGATCTACGATTCCGTGCAGGTTGAGGAAGGGCGGAAGGCCGATAACGATGAACTCATGATTTACGTGAATAAGGTCTTCAAGAATATCGATACGAATACGACACTGTACAGTAACTATTCAAACCAGATAGATAATGCCCAATTGGATGAATCCGTGGAAATGGAACTTGAAATCATGCTTCTGCTCCATAATGCCTATACCAAGGATGGTTATTTGAGAATAGCGGAACTCTCGCAGCAGTTCTGTGAGAAGTATCCGGACCATCCTGATGTTCCATGGATAAAGAAAAGCGTTGCCGCTCCGGCCCAGCGTATGGACGTGAATGAAATGTACTATGCGGAACGTGCCGAGCGCAAGGAAGAATTCATCGCGAGAAACTTCTATACCGGTGGCTTTGGCGTGAACGTGTTCTTTATTCCGGGAGGCCTTGTTTTCGGGCTTGATGACATGTACCGTTCCGACCTGTTTGAACCGCAGGACCCAGGCGTGTATCTTGAACTCTACCTGCAGGTAAAGAGATTCGCGCTGAACGGAGAAATTCTTGGCTCCGGCATTACAGGACTTGCTTCGTACAGTCTGGGCTTGGGTTATGTGATTTACGACAGCCGTTACCTCAAAGTACGCCCGTATGCCGCCGTGGGTATGCCCACTATGTATCTGGATGTGATTGACGATACCAAGGGCCCGAAACATGGAGATGCCCAAGTTACGACTTTGCACAAGGGGGATACCGAGCTCATTTCCGATGGCCTTACCGTCACGCTTGCCGTGAACGTTGACTATAAGTTCCTCACGACATACCTGTTCACGTCGAACAACAAGTTCTTCAGCATGTCACTTGTCGGCAAGTTTGGGGCATCCTACATTGATGCTGAAGGCTATGCCGTTGAAGGTTCGGGCGTGTCGCCATTCTTTAACCTTGGTCTTGGGGTGAGCTTCTGGTAATCCAGGATTCGCGAGTATAAACGAAAAGCCCTCTCGAAAAGAGAGGGCTTTTTCGCGGGATAGACGAGGCTTGAACTCGCAACCTCCGGCGTGACAGGCCGGTGCTCTAACCAAAATTGAGCTACCACCCCAGTG
>CADBLC010000074.1 GCA_902795385.1 Fibrobacter succinogenes
TGTACGAAAGTCCCTGCGTAAAGCTGTATTTTTCGCCGTCCTTCACGCGGTTCGGATAATGTCCGACGGCAAGTACTCCTTTCGACAAGTCGGCCTCGCCGTCCGCCTTGCCGGCGGTTTCCGCGGCGGTTACCCGACAGCGGGTGTGGGCGTGGAACTCCTCCGCGTGTTCACGCTCGATCTCGTAACATGGGCCGAAGAACTCGGCTACTACACGGGTCAAGACGAAGAGCGCGTTTACATGGCCCAAATCAGCCTAGGATTCTAAGCCTTCGTACTTTTTGAAAACTATTTACCGCCGACAGGGAACAGCGCGAACTGCAACTGGAAAACCTTGTCGCTGTTCTTGTCTTCTTCGGCAATAAGCGCAATCTCCTTGCGGAATGCGTTGATGCGTTCCACGATGCGCTCGTAGCCTTCCTGGCTAATGCCGAGCGTAAGGCCCGAAATATGGCGTTTGCCTGGTGGGTCGCGGTCGATGGAATCGGCGGCGAGCTTTAGACACTGCTGATGGAACCCTCGGAGCGCGAGTTTTGACGTGCGGTCGCCTGTGGTAATGGCACTTTCTGTCAGCTCGTATTTGCCGTTCTTGTTCTTATTGATGAGTTGACAGTCTTCAAGCAGTTTCACGGACTTCTTCGCCTCTTCGGCGGTGATGCGTGGGTGCACGCGCCTCGCGAGTGTCTCGTAGTCGCCGTCAAAGCCGTACATGCCGATGAGGCTCCTTATGGTAAGGTGCCTCCAGTGGCTATACACCATGTATTGCGTATGCCCGAGCAGGTGCTGCTTTTCCGCAAAGCGGACCACCTTGAGTACGGCCTGCATCTCTTCGAATGCGCCGTTGCGTTCTTCGGTAGTTTCCGCCTGGTTGAACTTGACGAGTGCGACGAAGAATTCCGTCTCGTGCTTGCCGAGCCTGAGGCCGCTTGCGACCTTGGGAATGCTCTGGCTCGAAAGGTTCTTGTCGCCGTTCATGACGCGACTGATGAAGTCCTTGGCCTTGAAACCGATCTTGTCCGAAAACACGCGGAGAGAGAAGGCGGGGTTCGCCTCCTTCTTGGCATTGTAGTAATCCTTCAGGAACCCCCGGTAATCCAGGTATTCGAAGATTTTCTTTGACGGATTCTTTTCGCCCATGCCTTTAAATGTAAGAAAAATGTGTGGAATGGGGTATTTCGGTTATTTTTCCCGTTGTCCAGGAACAACGCTAAATATGGCTTGTAAAAGAAAAGTGTGGGCAAAATCATTCTTTTGAGGTAGATTTTGCCTAGTTCCCGCGTAAGTTGTGCAGATGTCTGCGTTGTCCGGGAAAGGGTGTATTATGATGAAAAGAGTGTTTGGTACCGTGGCGTGTGGAGTGTGGTTTGCCGCGGCGGCTATAAGCCCCTCCGAGGTGGTGTCGCTTCCGAGCGACGCCGCCTACGGTGGTGGTGACAAGGTGGGTTCGCAGTTGGTTGCCGCGACTTATAACGCAGGTGAGGGGCCGGGAATCTGGATTGTGGCCGATGGCGGCTACAGGCTCTACCACAATGGCGCGCTCCTTGCCGAAGACAATCAGGCGGGTCGCGTGCGCTTTGTTCCGATGACCTTCCTCCCCGGCGAAAACGCGATTTCTGTCGTAGGTGTGAACGGACAGGGCGCCCCGGGCGTCATGGTGCAAATTGATGACCTCGACAAATCCTACTATTCCGGCAGCGGCTGGAAATCAAAACCCGTAGTAAGCAACGACTCCTGGAAAAACAAGGGCCGCGACCTTAGCCAGTGGGGTGGTGCGACGACCCTGAACTATGCGAGCAACAAGCTCCCGAGCGGGGCGGCCCTTACCGGCTTTGCCGCAAATACGCAGGCCAAGTGGATTTGGACTTCCGCCGAAACGGACCCGACTGCCGTGCTCCTTTTCACATTCAACGTGAAGGCCGAAGGTTTCGGAGCCTCCACAACGGGCGGTGCAACTGGCAATATCGTTTTCGCGAGCGATTCCGCAAGCATCCGCAAGTACCTGCAGAGTAACGATGCGGTAACGATCCTTGTGCCCGAAGGTACTTACGATTTTAGGCAGATGCGCAATGCGGTAACCGAGGCGAACAAGCAGGGGCGTACCTGGTGCCGCACGACTTGCAGCGAGAAGAACCGCGTGACGGGCAAGACGAACAAGTTTTACCGCATCGCCTTCGAAAAGAACAGCTGCGCAAGCCTCGGCGAATCCGGACTCGAAATCGTGAAGGAGTCGGACAATCTGCAGGCGTGGAGCAACTGGATTACCACCAAGCCGAACAAGAGCCTCGTGGGCATGGGTCGCGGCGCGAACCTGCGTGGCGCATCCATAGTGGTGCGTAGTAACGAGGGTTCGTACAACCACATTTACCGCAACCTTGCCATTTACGACGTGAACCCGCACCTGATTGAAGGCGGCGATGGCCTTGAAACTGTGGGCACCGCCTCAAAGCATGTGAAGGGCTTCTGGGCAGATCACATCAGCTACAAGTGGATTAGCGACGGCATGGACATGGAATTCGTGGACGATGCCACCATCAGCTACCTGGATTTTGACGGCGCGAACGAATACAACTGCTGGGGAACTGACCCTTACATGGCGCTTGTCGAAGATGCGCACCTGACTTACGCGAACAACTACTGGCACAATACCTACGGCCGCGTGCCGAAGGTCACTGGCGAAAGCAACGGTTCGCAGGTGCATCTGTACAACCAGTACGTGGACTACAACCGCTTCTTTATCGCGGGTGCGAACGGTCATAGCGCAAATGCGAAGGCCTACGTGCGCTACGAGAACAGCTATATCGATAACGGCCAGGGCTATTTGGCCGAATGGGGCGACAACGGCTACGTTTACTTTAGTGGCGTCACGTTCGGGAGCGGAACAAAGCAGCAGCACCGCTACAACGGTACGGTGACGCAGGGCGTCCCGAATGCGGCGACGTTCAACCCGAGCTACAGCTTTGAAAAGCGCACCGTGGCGAACATACCGAAGGAAATCCCGAGCCTCGTCGGCGTGGGTGGGCGCTACGGCAAGATGCCCGAATACAACCAGGCTTTCGGACAGAGCAACAAGGCGGCGAGCGTTTCTATGATAGCCCCTGCAGCGGGTGCAAAGTTCGAGGCGGGCGCTACGGTGACGCTGAAGGCCGACGCGAAGGACAGCGACGGTTCCGTGAAGAGTGTCGCCTTCTACGTGGGCAACACGCTGGTCGGTTCTGCAACTGCCGCACCCTACCAGGTAAATGCAAGCGGGCTTGAACCGGGAGTGTATTCCGCGGTTGCAGTCGTGACGGACAATTCTGGCCTCTCGCAGATGTCTTTGTTTGTGACCTTCACGGTCGAAGGAACTGCAGCCTCGTCTTCGAGCGAGGTGGAGTCCTCTTCGAGCGAAACACCGGAATTATCTTCAAGCGAGTCGCCGCCATCTTCTAGCTCGAATGCCGTCTCTCCGGAATCGAGTTCCAGCAAAACTGATGCCGTCCCGCAGGTTGTGAATTTCGCGACCGAAGCCGAGACCGCCTACTACCGCATGTTCGACATGCAGGGGCGCCCGCTGTTCGCAGGCTATAAGAAGCCTGCGAAGATGCCCGCAGCACGGGTCATCGTAGTGGAATTCACAAAGGGCGGCACCGTCAAGCGTCGATATTTAGAATAGGTATTCCATTTTTGGCAATTCTTAGTTATATTGGTATCGATGCAGTTCTGTAAAAACATAAAAGCTGTAACGGTCGCCTCGTTGGCGACCTTTATGGCGTTTTTTGCAGGATGTTCTTCGGACAGCCACGTGGCAGGCAATAGTGCCGAAACGGGTTCCCCGGAACTCGCAGGCATCTTGGTGCTGGATGGCGGCAAGCCGGCCGCACATGCGCGTGTACAGTGCGTGCCCGAGAGCTACGATGCCATGACCGATGCGGAACTCCCTGCCGCATATTCTACAGAGACCGACGAGGACGGCCGTTACCACCTGGATTCTGTGCCCGATGGGACTTACGCTCTCGAGGCTTACCACGTACAGTCGGGCAAGCGCCTGCTGGTGCGGGGCGTGAAGGTTTCGGAAGACGATTCTGTCGCCGTGAGTGATACGCTGCGTGCGCCGGGCGTGGTAAAGCTTGAATTGGTGGACTCCTATAATGAAACCAAGGTCATTGCTGTTGTCCCGGGAACTTCTATCCGTAGAGAAACGACTCTTCGTAATTATCATGAGGTGGTGGTAGACAGCTTGCCGGCTGGCAAACTTGATTTGCTGATTTACTTTGACGATTATTACTGGAAATCTGTATTGGATGTCGAAGTCGTTCCGGGCGATACGTACACTGTCGTGATTCCGAGCGCGATTGACCCCGACATCGTCATTCCGCACGATTCCGTCTCCTTTACTTGGGTGGCTCCGCTATCGCTCCCCGTGGGCGTGGATTCGCTAAATTCTGTTGTTACCGACATTCCAGTGGCGCTCCGCTTGACGAAGGATAACAGCGCTCTTGATTCGCTCGGACATGTTGAATATGGCCGCTGGGAAGCCGTTCGAATTTCGAAGGATGGAAGCCGAAGCAAGAAACTTCCAATAAGCGTCCTCTCTTATCCCTATTTAAAAGACCCGAACATCGAACTCTGGGTTCGCGTGGACTCGTTGAACGTGGAGGACTCCCTGGAAGTGACTTACGACGGCCTGGGAACCCCCGTCTATGCCATGGATGTGTTCCCGACGAACCGCAGCTATAAATTGGTCTGGCACTTTGGCAATCCGATTTCTCCCATGACCGATGATTCCGAGTATGGTTACTTTGATGGGCTGATTCTTGGCTCTGTTGACTTGGATGCCATGGTGAGTGGCGTCGTGGGAGGCTGCGTAAAACTCGATACCGCAGGCTCGTTCTATGTCAGGTCTTCCGCGGAACCTGATACCTCGCGCAAGGTGAACTTGAATTATGACGGTAGCGAATATTTCTGTTTCTCGGTGTGGGTAAAGCTCGATAATCTTGACAAGAAACAGATTATTTTCCAGAAAGAAAAAGAATACGATCTTCGCTATGATCCGGAGAAAGGCTTTGTCGTGAATCTCTGGGTTCCTGACTCCGTGAACTACTTGTACTCTTGGGCGTCGGGAACATCGGGCATCAAGGCGGGTGAATGGATTTATATTGCATTTAGTCGGCATACGACATCCCAGGTCGTTTTCTACTTAAACGAAAATAAGATTGAATCTGAACCCGAACAAATTGCTTGGGGCGGTGTCCGCGACTTGCGGGATTTCATTGTGGGCGGCTTTACCGGTACGATTGACGAACTCATGCTCGGCAGCTGCTACCGCGACGATTCCTGGACGCGGCTCACTTACCTGAACCAGCGTCCCGAAAATTACTGGCCGGTGGTTACTGCTAAATAATTGCAAAACATAATTGCAACGAGGTTCGTTGTCCTTAGACAACGCGTAAATAAAAAGTTCAATGCTCCCTAGTGTTAAAGGGAGTATTTTTGTATTAGCATAAAAGTTGGAGTGTGTCATGCAAAAAAGTTGTTTGGGATTGATTCCGGGCGCCGTTTTGTCGGCTGCCCTGGGTGTTCACGTATACGCGGCGTCAGGTGATGCTTACACATGGCCCGGTTACCGCAGCGACCTGGATTACGACACAAAGTCTAATCTGGGCGACATTCAGCCGCCGACCAAGTTCAATAACAATTGTTCGGGCGTTACCGGAAAGAAGGCCGGTAAATGGTGGGCGTTTTATTGGGGCAAGGATCGCGACACCCGCATTACCGACGTGACGATTGATTCGATCCTCAAGAAGTACGATACCGATTTCGAGTACCTGTACAATGAGATGGGATGGGCGCCGGATGCCCAGGCGCAAGAAGGCCAATATAGTGCCGTTTATTACTATGGCTCGGGTACGTGTGCCGGTGGTGCGAAGGACGATACCACGGGTGGTTGGCAGACATGGGTGGCGGGCTACACGGCGGTGGCAGCCTCGTTCTATCCGCTGTACAGTTTCAATACGAGTTGCCCCTACCGTGATCGCGTGGCACAGATGGATGCGATGATTCACGAGGGAATCCACTCGATGACGAACGGTTACCCTGGCGCAAAGGATGCGCACTGGTTCCAGGAAGCGGGTAACACCTGGATTCAGCAGGATATGTTCAGCCACCGCGATGGTGTCTACAGCGGTATGGGATTTCTGAATGCGGCGACGGTTATTGCGCCGTTTATGCCTATTGAAACCTATTCGGGCTGGCTGATTGACGGCACTTTCGGTGGCCCCGGCGGCGGTGCCGATGGCGGTGGCGTGACCGGTAAGAATCAGCGCTATCTGCTGGGCGGTTCGCAGTACAGTAACATCTTCCCGACATTTATCGGAACATGGATCGGTACGGGTGCGGTGCGCTGGATTTACGGAAATGCTTACGGCAAGACCAAGTACCTGCTTGAAACTTACGGCCTCGACAAGGGTCTTGGCGATGCGGGCGTGCGCAGGCTCATTACCGAATTCCGCGCAAGGCTTGCGATGCTCGACATGAAAAAATGGTCCGGTGAAATCAGGATCCTGCTGAACCAGCATTTCGGTAGCGACACCTACTGGGAACAGGACATGTGGGACAACAACAAGAAAAGCTACACTTGGACCATGACGCCCTACCAGACGGTGACGGAAAGCGACGGCTACCTTGTACCGAATCAGGAAACGACTCCTGGGTGGTCGGGCTCGAACGTGGTACCGCTGAAGGTGCAAAACGGCGCTAAAGAAGTGACGGTGAGTTTCTACCCGAACGGTGCGAATTCCAACAACAAGAACATGAACTTCTTGCTGTGCTACCGCGCGACCGACGGAACGCCGGTATACAGCGAACCCATTACGGGCGAAGGCTTCGCGACGCTTCGCCTGGACAAGACGCCTTCTTCGACAAACGGTGCGCGGATGGTTTTCGCGGTCATCGTGAATACCGATTACCAGTACACCGGCAACACGGGAATTCGCAAGCTGCATTACGATTATAAGTTGAAACTGGAAACGGGCGTCAGTGGCGCTGGTGCTGCAAACGTCAAGTACTACAACGACTTCAAGCTGGATTACAAGTGGCCGGAAATTGGCGAGGTTCCGGCAGCTTCGAGTAGCTCCGTTGCATCAAGCAGCTCTGTTGCTCCCGCAAGTTCCAGCAGCTCTGTAGCGTCCAGCAGTTCCAGCAGCGTACCGACGTCCAGCAGCTCCGAAAAGGTTGTTTCGGACGATGCCACGACATATACCATCACGGTGACTCTGCCGATTGACGACAACTATGCGACGGTCGCGGCGGAATTTGATGTGAACGAAATCGCGCAAAAGCTTGGGCTTACTGCATCGACTCTTTCCCAGGCGACGTTCTTTGCCCAGGAAAGCGACGGCAACACTGCGACCAACAGCACCGCCACCGCTCCGGGGCATTGGTTTGGTAAAGACGGCAAGGTGGTAGAATGGGGCGAGACCGCCTACGTGTTCAGCGAGGCCGACTTGTCGAAAGGAGTACTTGCCGTCGGACATTATCCGAACCGCGTGAAGGACGGCGAAAAATACAGCTTTACGCAGGGACTTTCGTACATACTGTTACCAACGAAAAGGATGCTAGCGAGACGACAACGGCACTGATGTACGGACTCGAAGGGGTTTCAACACATATTGACCTCGCGTTCCGTCATGGACAAATCGAAGTAAGCTACACGCTTCCGCAGCGCGACAATGTGAAAATCAGCCTGTTCACGGGCTTTGGCGCTCTGATTGTCCAAGAAACGACAGGGATGCAAAACGCAGGCTTGCACTCGCACTCCTTCGACCTGAGCCAATTGCCTACGGCGACCTATATCGTGAAGGTGACTAGCGGCAGTTTCCGCGAGGCTAAGTCTATCAATATTGTCCAATAAGTCGACGAGAATTCAGCGACAGTGGTAAATTCCAAAGCCGCCGACCAATATAAGTCGGCGTTTTTTATATTTCCAATAGTTTATGTCCGGAAAGGCTTGACAGAGCCTGACTCCGTAGGAGTCCCCTAGGGCGCAGGCGAGGATCTTTGCCCGAATTCCATCCCCCAAAACGCCCCATCATTCCGCCTTTTCCTGGAATCCGCCCTTGACCGGGCCTTTTGAATATTGTAGTTTACAGAGAAATGAATGTCGGGAGGTCCCATGCAAAAAATATTTCCGTCCAAGTTCCTGCTACCGCTATTCGGTGCGGCGGCTCTGTTTTCGCTCTATGCCTGCGGAGGGGATTCCTCCAGCAATTCCGAGGAGGCATCCGAAGTCGGTACTTCCGTAGGAACCTTGGACGACCTTCCCAACTGCACCAGCAAGCGTGAGGGTGAGGAGGCTTATGTCGAGGAAGACGACGCGACCTACGTCTGCGAAGACGGAAAGTGGAGTGAAAAAGTTCCTGAGGTGGAATCCTCCGGTAGCAAGTTGACGTCTTCTGCAACGGCAGAAGTGGAATCTTCCAGTAGTGAAATCACCTCATCAGCATCGGAAAAGCCGGAGTCTTCGGGAAGTGAATCTACTTCATCTGCTGTAGAAGAACCTGGGTCTTCTTCCAGCAGCAAGGAGGTTTCGTCGTCCAGTTCAGAACCGGAATCTTCAAGCGAAATATCCATGAACAGTTCTACGGCTGCACCTTGCAATGTAGATGGTGAGAACAATTACAATTACGGTACCCTGACCGACTCCCGCGACGGCCAAACCTACAAGACGGTGACCATCGGCGACCAAGTGTGGATGGCGGAGAACCTGAACTATGCCTACACCGGCGTTCCCTATAACTATAGTGGTTACACCTCCGAATCCACTAGCTGGTGCTATAATGACGAACCCTCCAACTGTGCCAAGTACGGTCGCCTGTACACCTGGGCCGCGGCGGTGGGCAAGACGGAGGAGGAGTGCGGCTATGAAAATGAATGTAACCTTCCTTCCGGGAACATCCAGGGAGTCTGCCCCGAGGGCTGGCACCTGCCCAGCAAAACTGAATTCGAGACACTGTTCACGGCGGTGGGTGGCCAGGACAGTGCCGGTACGACCCTCAAGTCCACCAGCGGCTGGTATAATGACGGCAACGGCACGGACGCTTTCGGGTTCTCGGCGTTGCCTGCCGGCGGCAGGAACTACTATGGGAGTTACTACCTCGAGGGCAGTATCGCGCTCTTCTGGAGTTCTACGGAGTACGATAGCTACTACGCGTACGACATGTACTTGGACTACAGCTACGGCATCGCGGGCCTGGGCAACGGCTATAAGGGCTACGGGTTTTCTGTTCGTTGTCTCAAGGACTAGCAAGTCGAGGGTCGCGGAAATGAGCGTGGCTCATTTCCATGACCGAGACGCAGCAGTCTGCGCTACGCAGTAGCGCCAGGACTAGCGGTGAGGCGAATCCTGCACGGAAATGCTGGCATTTCCGTGGCTCTGTCAAGCCAGACTGTATTTTTTTACGATTTTTACAAAAAAACTGCAATCCAACTGCATTTCCACTGCAAAAATGACCTCGGCTCTGTCAAGCCTTTTTGTATTACTGCGAACCTGCTGCGATGGTCAGATCGCCCAAAACAGCCAAAAAACTCCATTTTTGCAGCCAATTTGCAGTTTCTGAGGGGCTTACGAAACCGACATTTTTTGCTATGACAACGGAACCGTATAAAATGACTTGACAGAGCCTTCTAAATAGTGTACATTTGTGCATAGGAATAAAAAAGGAGTACACTATGGAAATGAAATTTTGTCAGAGTTGTGGGATGCCGCTTTCGCCGGAAGTCTTGGGTACGAACGCCGATGGCAGCAAGAGCGACGAATACTGCATCTACTGCTATAAGGACGGCGCCTTCACCGGCGACTTCACGATGGACCAGATGATTGAATTCTGTTCCAAGTTCGTGGACGAGTTCAACAAGAACACGGGCAAGAGCCTGACCCGCGAAGAGTACAAGGTGGAACTCCGCAAATACTTCCCGGCGCTCAAACGCTGGAAATCGAGCGACGCCGAACTCCCGCATGCGAATTCGCCCATGAAGCAGAAGTATATCGAAGAGGTCAATGCGCTGGGCATCAAGGACATGCCGACCATCGACAACCTCTTCGTGCTGCAGGGATCGTTCATCAATCAGGAATACAAGATCAACGGCAACAACGTTAAACTCTTGGACGACAACGCAAGCTACTGGGGTAACCAGGTTGAAAAGCTGGGCGCCGAAGGCCGTTGTTTTGGTATCGCTTGCGACGAGCATTATATTCTCGTGAGCGAATACGGCAAGGACGGCGCGGACGCCGAAATCGTCGTGCTGAAGAGACGGTAAATCGGAGAACATTTCTATATTGCACATCCGTATATCGTATAGGAGCGCTTGATGGCGAATGTTGTGGATGGTGCAGTCCTTGACCGCGAGTTGAACCCGGAGCAGGCTGCCGCGGCAAAGAAGATTGATGGACCGATGCTGATCTTGGCGGGTGCGGGTTCGGGAAAGACCCGTGCAATCACGTACAAGATTGCCCACCTGATTTCGTACCACAACGTGGAGGCGAACAGGGTCCTTGCCGTGACGTTCACCAACAAGGCCGCCCGCGAGATGAAGGAGAGAATCCAGAAGTTGTTGGGCTGCTACGTGCCGTTCAACTGGATGGGAACCTTCCATTCCGTGTGCCTCAAGCTCCTCAAGCTCTGCTTGGGCAGGGACGCTGCCGTGAAGGCGATGGGCTCGCAGTGGTACGATTCGAATTTTTCCATATACGACGATGACGACCAGAAGAGGGTCCTCAAGGAAATCTTGAAGGAAGACCTGGGCGACAGCTACGACGCGGCCGAGGTGAAAAAAGTGCATGGCGCCATTTCGCGTTACAAGAATACGGTGCTCTACGAGTACGGCACGCCCAGGCTTCAGACTCCCGAAATCGCGCTCCAGCGTGCGGAATTTGCCGACGAGGAAAAGCGCGCACGCTATTACGCCGAGTACCAGAAGCGCCTCAAGGAATCCAACGCGATGGATTTCGACGATCTGCTGTTCAATACGGTATTGCTGCTGCAGAACGCCCCCGAGCTAGTAAAACAGCTCAAGAACCAGTTCCAGTTCGTGGTGGTGGACGAGTATCAGGACACGAACGACGTGCAGTACGAACTGCTGAAATTGCTGATAAACGAAGACAAGAACGTGACGGTGGTGGGTGACGATGACCAGAGTATTTACGGCTGGCGCGGCGCGAACATCCGCATCATCCGCAACTTCCACCGCGATTTTGCCCCGGTGACTATCGTAAAGCTCGAACGCAATTACCGCTCCACGAGCAATATCGTGAAGGGTGCGGGTTCCGTGATTGCCCACAATATCCGCCCGGCCGAGATGGAAAAGAAGGTGTTCTCGAAGGAAGAGGCCGGTGACCCGATTCGCGTGCGCCACATGATGGACGACCGAAGCGAGGCCCAGCAGATTGCCGAGACCATCCTCAAGGCGGGTTCGGATTTTTATTCCAAGACGGCGATTTTCTACCGCACCAACGCGCAGTCCCGCGTGATTGAAAAAGCATTGAACGACAGCCGCATCCCGTCCGTCATTTTCGGGGGTACGCGCTTCTGGGACCGCAAGGAAATCAAGGACATCCTCTCGTACTTGCGCCTGCTCGCCAACGAGAAAGACGACGCGGCGCACCTGCGCGTTATCAACACTCCGCCGCGTTCCATCGGGAAGACGAGCGTGGAGACTGTGCTTGGCCGCGTGCGTAACGGCGAAGGCAATTTCTGGCAGATGCTTGTGGCCGAGGCGAACGGCACGGGCCGCGCCGCCCCGAAGCTCAAGGGCTTTACGGACTTGATTCAGGGCTGGAAGGATTTGCTGGCAGCGGGGGAGACTCCGCTCCCGATTCTTGCCGAACGCATTATCGCCGATACGGGCTACAAGGACTTCTTGCGCAAGGATGACGAACTTACTGCCGACGAGCGCATCGCGAACATCGACGAAATGGTGAACGCCATCCGCGAATTCGACGAAGAACATCCGGGCGCGAACCTAGACGATTTCCTCCAGGACATCTCGCTGTTGACCGACGGCGACAAGAAGGTGGACACCTCCAAGGGCGTGGTGACGCTCATGACCATCCACATGGCGAAGGGCCTGGAATTCAATACGGTCCATATCGCCGGCTGCGACGAGGAAATCTTCCCGCTGGTTCGCGGTTCCGCCTTTATGTCGGGCAAGGAAGTGAACGAGCAGATGGAAGAGGAACGTCGCTTGTTCTATGTGGGCTGCACTCGCGCCGAGAAGAAACTTTATCTGTACCATGCGGAACGTCGCTTTTTCCAGGGGACTATCCGTCCGTTTGCCCCGTCGCGGTTCCTCAAGGAACTGGACCCGTCCGTGGTGGAATTCACGCCGTGCATCGATTTTGGCGGTAGCGCTCCGGGCCAGATCCGCTACAATTCGGCTCCTGTGGGCATGTTCCGCAAGCCGTCTTCGTTCGGCTCCTCCGGC
>CADBLC010000075.1:0-4611 GCA_902795385.1 Fibrobacter succinogenes
GCGAACTGGTGCGGGTCCTGGATCTTGAAAATCGAGGCGAAGATGAACATGCCGCCGATACCGATACGGCAGAGCGTCTCGAGCGCACGGATGGCGAAATCCTTCTGGAGCCTGTAGGCGGGGATAATCAGGAGGCCGCAAACGACGCAGGCGCCTATGCCCACATGGATGTTGTAGCGGTAGGCCTTGGGCCACATGTCAATGAGCCAGTCCTGGTCGGTAAACGTGAGGAGGCTTTCGGGGAAACTGATTTCGGCAACGCCCACGGCAACGAAGAACGAGGCGACAAGGAGGATGGCGGCCGACGCGATGGAACGCTTGATATTTGCTTGATTGAAACAGTCTATCATGGTCGCCCCCTACAAGATATCCGCCGGTTTTTCCATCACGTCTTGCGTGCCGATCCAGTCGACGGACTTGTCGTCACTTACGCGGACGTTGTTGATGATGGCGAGAATGATGCAGAACAGGGCGATGCCGAGCAAGACAGGCCAGTTCAGCGTTTTGAGGTACGCGAAAAACTTTTTGGGAAACTGTTCAATTTTTTCTTTCATAAGATTGAATATACAAAAGTTGCCGGTCGTCAATTCCTGAATGTCCATACGATTCCGTAGGAGAACCGCAGGCCTTCGGGGGTGTAGCCGGATGCCGGCATGTAGATGCTGTGGTTGAAATTCTCGATGCGGTGGTAGAGCTCGAAGGAAAGAATCTGCATTCTAGCTTCGAAATCCATGGCAAGGTAATGCTTGAGGTGCTCCAGCTCGAGTTCGCCTTCTTCGTTGATGGTGCAGTCGTAGCGGTCGTCGAACCACTGCCAGTCTACGCGGACGCTTACGCCCAGGCGGTCCTTGACAAAGCGGTTCTGCCAGTGGATGCTGCCCTTGTAGTAAAGCTCCGGCGTGTCCATGAGCTTGACTTCGCGGTCAAGGGACTCGCCGCGCTCGAGATAGAACTTCCAGTTGCCGAGCCTGAATCCGACTTGGAACATCCAGTCGAACGTCTCGACCTCGCTTATGTTTGTCCACTGGAACGCCCGTTCGGGCGATTCCATGCCATAGCCCTTTACCCAGCGACGGCGGATAAGGTCGTCCACCTCTTCGTGGCGGAAACCGAGACCGTAGAAGACTTCGCGGGAGTACCAGCCGATGTTCGCGGTGGTGCGGTCTCGAACTTCTGTCTTGAGGTCCCTATTCGGGAAGCTGATGCGGCCTGTTTCGGTGAATTTCTGCTGGCTCACGTCGGGGAACTTGTTGTCGTGACGGTAGGTGCCGTTCAAGCGGAAATGGTAGGGCAGGAGCAGGGTGAGGTCGGCGGAATAGGCGGGGGCGTATTCCTGCTCGTCAAAGAGGGAACTGTTCCTCTGCATGCCCATCTGCGTGCGGAAGAGGATAATCCCGATGGTGTCGGCGAGCTGCAGGTAGCCTATTTCGCGGTCCTGTTCGTATTTCTTTGAATATTCGTCGTCCTTGTAGGCATTGAACGTATTGTCCGTGTTCAGGAATTCGTATTCCATGCGCAGCGTGGGGTTCAAAAACGAGGCGTAGCTGATGTAGCCTTCGCCCAAGATAGTCTCGTAGCTGTAGACGTGCATCGTGTCGTAGTAGAGCGTATCGACATGATTGTAGCCCAGCGTGTCGGTGTATTCGTCCACGCCGCTCATCACGCTCCCCATCGAGTCGAGTTCCATGTCGTGCGTGCCGTAATGGACGCTTGTCCCGATGGTGAGTTTCTTGATGGGGTAGAACTCGACGCCCGCGCCGTAGGTGACCGCCTCTACGTCCATGGTGTACGGAGAAGTCTGGAAGGTACGGATGGAATGGTCAAGCGTGTCGAGGAGCACCTTGTGCGTGGTGTTGTCGGCGTTCTCGAGGCTCAGAAAGTTGATCTTGGCGAAAGCCTTGCCTATGCCGAATCGCCAGGTGAGCATCGGCTGGATGTGCATGGAGTTCACGGCGATGTTTCGGCCCGCGAACGGGATGCTTGAGGAGTCGCGGCCCAGTGCGAAGTACGGCGAGTGCGTCACGTTCTGGTACTGGTAATCCTTGCTCTCCTTGTTCGAGCGGCTCTGTACGCCAAAGTCAAGCATCACGGAGTCGGTGACGAGTCTCCGGAAGTCGAGCCTGAGCGCGTTGCCTTCGAAGGGACCTCTTTCCCAGTCCAGGTCGGTAATGGGAGTGTCGAGCGGGGTTCCGTGGCGTTCTTCGAACAATATGCCGTTGTCGCCGTTCAGGTTGAGTCTTGTGGCGTCGTAGCCTAGGCGGGTCGTGTAGATGCCCGAGAGCATGCTCGGGTAACGCTGCGAGACGCTTCCTATGCCCATGGCGAACGGGTCGAGTTCAGGGTGGCCTAGGATGGAGGTGCCGAGCACCCATTCGGATTTCTGGCCCGAGACGTCGTAGGTGCGCTGCATGAGCTCGCGGTGGGGCAGCACCCAGCGTCCGGCGTCGTTTTCGCGGACAGCGGGGTCGATTCCGGAGGGGGCGTCCCAAGCGGAATCCTGCGCACTCGGGATGGAGTACTGCGGTGGCATGGCGGGCTGGGCGAATACGTTCCCGACCATGGCGGCGGCCACGGATACGGCGAGGAAAATCTTTGACAGTAGGCGCAGGGACATGCTTAGAACCATTCGGCGCGGGATTTTTCCCGGCGCTCCCTGAGGGCCTGGACTACGGTATAGGGCATCTTCATGCAGTTGGGGGCGTAGGTATTGCCTTCGGAATGGAAGTCGGAACCGCCGGTGCCCACGAGCCCGAACCGCTGCGCCATTTCCTTGTACTTGCGGCCGATGGCCCCCTTCTGGGCCGGGCTATAGACCTCGATGCCCTGGATTCCCCATTCCACCATGTTCTCGATGAACTCGTCGCTGAGTCCGGACTTGTAGGGGTGGGCGAGGACGGCGATACCGCCTGCGTTTTCGATGAGGCGAATCGTCTGCTGCGGGTTGAGGCCCTTCTTTTCGACAAAGGCGATGCAGCCGTCACCCAGGTATTTGGTGAAGGCCTCGGCAAAGTTGCCGATGTATTCTTCGTCCACGAGCGTCATGGCGATGTGGGGTCGCCCGATGACCTTGCCCTTGCAGTAGGAGTGGACCTTCTCGTAGCTGATGTCGATGCCGAGGGTGTTCAGTTTCTTGATAATGGCCTTGACTCGGGCAATCCTCTGCTTCGCGAAGTCCTCGAGTTCCATGTTCAGCGCGAGGTTTGTGGGGTCGCAGAAGTACCCGAGGATATGGATGTCCTTGCCCTGCCATACGGCGGAAATCTCGATGCCGGGAATAATCTCGAGGCCGATTTCCTTGGCGGGTTCCTCCGCAATCTTGAAACTGTCCAGGTTGTCGTGGTCGGTAATGGAAATGCAGCGCAGGCCCTTGCGCTTGGAAAGGGCGAGGAGCTCTTCTACGGAAAGCGTACCGTCGGAAAGGCGGGTGTGCAGGTGCAGATCCGCGTATCCTCCGTTTTCCGTGATTATGGTTGAGCCCTTGTACACTGGTTATAGCCCGTAATACTGCATGATGAGCTTGGCCGGCGTAGAATCCGTGAGGCGGAGGCTCAGGTTGAGGAAGGGGTACTCGCTTTCGCAGTTGAAACCGATGCGGCATCCGGCCCCGCTCTTCTTGGCGAGGTAGAGCCTAGGCAGGAACGGTTCGCCCATGTAGATGCATACGGTAGGGGCATATTCGAGAATCTTCTGCTCCATCTCGCCAAAGACGAGCTCGCCGAAACGGCATTCCGAGTCGCTGTAGTAGACCGCCTTGGCCCTCTTGGCCGAGATCAGCGTGTGCAGGCTCTCGTGGGCACAGACGAGCGTGTCCTGGAACCATGCTTGCGGCATGGTGTGCATGAAAGTTGAGGCCGCTTCCAAATCGCGGGGCAAAAAGACCAGCGTTTTCGGGTTGTTCTTGAGCGCAGCCGGGAAGTCGAACGCACCGGAATCTTCGCCCGCCTGTTCCAGAAACCAACGGGTAAGCTTCTGCTTGCTCGCGAAACGCTTGAAAAAGAACTTTATTTGGTCGGCAAAATACGGTGACGGTTTCAATTTGACTCCGGGTACATTTTAGGTAAAATATATAAATTTGCGCTGTATGCCGAAGACAAAATTTTATGCGATAAAGGCTCCTGACGGGAATAGGATTGTGACAAGCTGGCCGGAATGCGATTCTCTGGTCCGTGGGGTCAAGGGAGTGCTTTACAAATCCTTCGCTACGCGCGAAGAAGCCGAAAATTGGATAAATGGCGTGGAACCGGCCGTGAAACCCGGTGTCCGCATATACGTGGATGGTTCATTTACGCCACATTTTGCCAAGGCGGGATGGTCTTTCGTGGTGACCGAGGGCGACAAGGAGCTTGCCCGCGGGCATGGCATTACCGCCTTTGACGCCGAAAGCCGCAATATCGACGGCGAGGTGATGGCTAGTTTCCAGGCGATGAAGTGGCTGGAGGCGAACGACAGGACCGGCACCATCTGCCACGACTACGAGGGTATTGCCCGCTGGGCTCGCGGTGAATGGAAGGCCAAGAGCAGCATCGCGCAGCAGTACGTACGCGCCTGCCAGCCGTACCTCAAGCGTGTGACGTTCGAAAAAGTCGCCGCGCATACCGGCGTCAAGTGGAA
>CADBLC010000075.1:4645-12910 GCA_902795385.1 Fibrobacter succinogenes
GGATTCGTGCTTGCTCATGCAGTGCAGGCTGCCGCCCTCTTCGATGACGGTGCGGCAGTCAATGCCGATGACCTTGCGCTTGGGGTAGACACTCTCGAAATACTTCTGGGCAACGGAGTCGTTTGCACACTTGTATTTCGGGTAGATGAGTCCGCCGTTCACGTAGATGAAGTTCATGTAGCTTGCGGGCAGAATCTGTCCGTCGTCGAGCTTGCGCTGCGGCGGGAGCGGGAGCAGGTCCACCTTGGATTTCTTCCCGTAATGCGCGTGCAGGAAGGTTTCGATGAGGAACCTGCACTTGGCGAGATTCTCGGCGTTCTTGCCGCGGCCGCTCGCGTCCCAGGCCATGACCACGCGGTCTTTGGCCACAAAACGAGCAACGTTGTCTATATGACCGTCGGTGTGGTCTCCGTGGAGTCCGGCGGGGAGAACCAGCAGGGACTTGAGGCCAAAGGCCGCGCAAAGAGCCTTGATGACCTTGCTCAGGTCCTTGGGCTCGTTGCGCCGATTGCCTACGAGGCAATCGAGCGTGGTCATGCCGAGTACGGGACCGACTTCACGAGCTTGTACTCGAACATCTCGGCGATGCGTTCAGGTATGAGGTTGTCGTTTTTCCAGGGCGGGAACTTCTGGCCCCAGGCGTTGAATTCCGTTTGGGCGATGACCGTCTTGTTTCCCTTCTTGAGGAAGAACGGACCGTAGTCGCGTATCCAGATGTCGTCGGTCTTCATGTTGAAAAACGAGGCGGGGAAGGGACGGTCGGCCATGGCGCATTTTTCTTCGTACGTCAGGAAGTTCTTGCTCGGGACGAGGACGTTCACGGGCTGGAATTCACTGATGAGGCGGATCAGTTCCACATAGAACCAGCGAATCTTTTCGCCGCGTTCGCCATACCAGTTTTTCTTGTTGTGCGGGAAGGCGAGCCAGGTGGCCGCTTGTGTTTCCCATTCGGCAGGGTAGATTGTCGGGGCAATGCTCATGACGTAAAACTCTTTGTGTAAATTGACTTGCGTGACAATTTAGAAAAAAAGAAAAGAAGCTATATTTAGACAAGGAAAGTAAGTCCTTTAAAAAAATATATCTATGGTTTTGGGCCCATAGGAGGAATTATGAAAGCAAGGTGGAATTTTTTTGCGATTGCTTTGGCTGCGTCCATGTCTCTGGCCGTCTGGTCTTGCGGTTCCGACGACAGCTCCGTCAACTACGATGAAGACGACTCTGAACTGACTTCGGGCAACTCCAACGGCGGCAATTCGTCCGGCGATCCTTCCAGTTCCTCTTCTGGCCCCAAGAGCGTGTCTGGCACTTCTTCGTCCGACACGCACTACTCGGCCATCAAGATGGAGTATTCCGTATCGGACAGTAACGGCAGCATTGTCGATTCGCGTGACAGCTCTGTATACGCGACCCTGCGCATCGGTCCCTATATTTGGATGTCCGGCAATGTGTCGGGTAACATCTACGGCATCTACAACACGTGCTACAACGGTGACGACAAGAACTGTAAGGAATTTGGCCGTCTCTACGTTGCGAACTCAGGCAACGCTTGCCCCGCAAAGTTCAGACTCCCGACGCGCACCGAATGGAAAAATGTAAAGTCTGAATCCCGGATTGCGCTGCAGTACGGTGGTACGTGCAAAAAAGAGGGTAAGCTGGAATGCAAGGGCTTAGAATCCGAGGCGTACTACCAGGTTAATGACGGAAGCGTCTACGTAGATTATGGCAGCGAGTCGGGCTTGTTCAAGAAGAGTGCCGAATACAATTTCTATTCTGTCCGCTGCCTAGCCCTTACGCACATCGTCTACCGCAAGAGGGATTTGCCCGAATGCGATTCGGCGCTAGCCAAGGTTACGAGCAATTTCTATGTGACCTCGGTGGATTCCAGTTACTACTGTTCAAATAGCGGCTGGACTACGAGGAGCAGCTCTTATCGCAGGTCGTGTTCCGATGTCATAGACACCTTGTTGACGTACGCCTTCGGCGATTCCGTGTTCGTATGCAGTCGCAGTGAATGGCGGCTTGCCACGATTGACGAAATCGGTAAGCCCTGCGATGCAACGCGTCAATTGCAGGTTGTCGAGTTCAACGGTATCACCTATTACTGCACGGATACCACCTGGAAACAGATGACTTATCCGTCGACGGAGCTAGGCATATGCCATCAGGGAGCCCTCAAGAAGATTGCGCTTACCGATAAGGGCGACAAGTTCATCTGCGATACGGCGGGTTGGCGCAAGACAGTAATGACGGACATTATCGGTGTATGCGACAGCACCAAGCGCGGCAAGATCGACGACTATAATGGGAGCAAGTACTATTGTGACGTTTCGGGATGGAGGTCGGCGAAGGTTGACGATGTCTTGGGTGCTTGCGACAGTTCCAAGTATTCCAAGACCGGCGAGTTCAGCGGATCGACCTATATCTGTACTTACAAGAATTCTTGGAGAGCGCTTAACGAGCAAGAGAAGATGTTCGGTATTTGTACGGCGGGCTTGAAGGGAACAGTTAGAATAGATACGTCGGCCAAGAATATATATGTATGCTCGGATTCCCTCATGTGGAATTGGATGAGCGTGACCACGTACTTGACACAGTTCCCGTGTTCTACATCCAATAAACTGGATACAATCATGGTCTTTGGTACGGGCTACAAGTGTACGGGGAGTTCATGGTCGAAGATGTCGACGCTTGAATCAACGTTGGGATTATGCACCGAAAGCAGGCTCGATGAAATGCAGATGCTCTCGTCTACTTATTACAGCTGCAAGAGTAAATCGACGAACAACTACGACTGGTATACTACGGATCAATTGGAATTGACTCTTGGAGTTTGCCCAAGTAAAGGCAAATCCTTTATAAAGGAAACGGAGACTGGCGGCATGTATACCTGTTCGGGCGGTTTCTGGAAAATGACGACAATTTCCGATATACTCGGTGCTTGTACATCGGCTCGAGGGCTTGTTGATACCGTCTATAAAGGTGTCGAGTATGTCTGCGATACATCTCTGTGTGGCGCCAGAAACCCCATGTGGCATAAGATGGAGGCTATCGATTCTATTATCGGATACTGCAACAGGGATCGGGTGGGGAAGGCCGTTGCCTTTGACGATACGGTCTATGTGTGTGTGTCGGTAGATGTGTTTAGTGAATTTGCGTATACCCAAACAGCTATGCTGAATGATATTTTTTCTGCGCGCAGGCAATGGTCGGTGGCTCCGGATTCTATTGCAAGTGCTTTCCGCAAGGAAGATCTTTTAAATCAAATTGGTGAATGTACCTCGGCCCGAATTGGAGCAACCTTCAAAAATGACGTCTTGGACATGACATGTTCTTCAACGGGTTGGCATGGTAAGACGACGAATTTTACGGATAGTCGTGATGGTCAAGTGTACAAGCAGGCAACGATTGGTTCCCAGACATGGATGGCGGAAAATCTTCGGTACAATCCGTCTACCGATAGCACTTGGTGCTACGATGGTATTGCGCAAAACTGCACTCAACAGGGTCGACTCTATCAGTGGCATACGGCATTGGGACTTCCCGAAAGTAAAGATTCTGTCAAGGTTTTTTCCACATTTAACGAGACGGAATATTCTCTTGACTCCCTTCAGCGGGGAATTTGTCCTGCCGGTTGGCGAATTCCGTTGCAGAGTGATTGGAACAAATTGTCGCAGTATATTTTTAGCTTATTGCCTAAACCCGATGCAAAAAACTTAAGGAATTCTGAAGTCGAATACCTGAGCTCCAAAGATTTTTTTGGAATGAATCTACAAGATGTTGGTTACCGCAGGTATTGGAAACAAAACGGAATTGACAAGATGTTTGAATATCTTGATCACGGGAGTGGCTATTGGCAAGTCAAGGATCAGCCGCCTTCGGAATATTCAAATCCTCCTGAACCGGCTCGTGCGAATGTATATGCGCCTGTCGCTGGGGCTCCACTTTCCACGATGTATAAGGCTTATGCGCTTCCGGTCCGTTGCATCAAGGAGTAGGATTGGTTGTCTGGAGTGCGATTTTTTGTATATTGATAAGATATGAAGTTTGTCGATAACTTGCGGGAAAAGCCCGCCGTAAAAAAAATTGAGAAGTTTGCGCCCGCCATTGCATTCTTGGGCGGCTTCGGTTGGGACTCGATTACGCTTGGCCAGATGGTCGAGAGTAGCGACCTCGTGTTCTTGGTGGCGTACTATACGGGCGCCTTGATTCTCGTCATTTTGCTTTCGGCACGCTTGGAACACCCCGAAGGATGGACCAAGGACCGCTTGAGGGCGGCTGCCGCGGCACAGGCCAAAGCCGCTCCCGCGCAGGCGAAGGTTGCCGCTCCGATAAATAGGCCTGTACAGGCCGCCGCCAAGGCGCCTTCGGCTCCCGTGGCCGCGAAGGCCGCTCCGCAACAGGTTGCCCCGCAACCGTCTGCTGCTCCGGCGAAGGGAACGACGTTTGGCGCCATGGCGAACAGGTTTGTCTCGGAGCAGGCGAAGGTCGTCTCGAACCAGGCTAAGGAAGCAGCCGAGAAGGCTGCCGAAAAGGCTAAAGAAGCCGCCGGCAAGGCGAGTGCCGCCGCCGAACGGTTCGCGAAGAACATGGGTTACGAATCGACGGCTATCCCGAAGAACGCCATCGTCGTCGAGCATCATTTTTTGGACCGCGAATGGAGTGCCGAATGGCGTCAGCGCTTCAGCTGGGCGGTGCAGTTCTGCTTCGGTAGCCTTTTCAGTGCGCTCGTGGTATGCTATTTCAAGAGCAGTGGCTCTCTCGCATCGTTTATTCTTGTCATCCTCCTGGCGATTCTCCTTGTCGGTAACGAATTCCTGCAGAAGAAGTACGAAAGCTTTGGCGTGAGTCTCGCGTTCCTGAGTTTGCTCGGCACGATGTTCATGAACTTCACGCTTCCGCACCTCGTACACAGAATCGGCTTCATCTGGTTCTTCCTGAGTACGCTCTTGTCGCTTGCCGTGTGCGTATTCATCTGGAAGGTTTCGCGTCGGAGCAAGAAGGTGCTGATTGCGCCAATCGGTATCAGTGTCTGCCTAGTGGCCGCCTACCTCATGAACTGGGTGCCGCCCGTGCCGCTCGTGCTCAAGCACCAGCTGGTCTGTCAGAACTTCGACAAAACAGATTACAGCTGCGACGTGGACGCTCCGGGATTCCTCCAGAAAATCGGTCTCAAGGCACCCAGCGTGCATCACTTGCCCGACCAGGAAATCTACGTGCTTGCATCGGTGTATGCGCCTGCCGAACTCAAGGCCGCCATCGAGTATCGCTGGTATTTCCAGAATCCCGTGACGGGCAAGTATTCGCTCACGGACAAGATTTCGTCGGGTCGCATGGTCATCAACGGCGGTCGCGAAGACGGGTTCCGCAGCTTTAGCCGCAAGAAGAACGTCCCTGCCGGCCGTTACCGCGTTGAAATCGCGTTCAAGGACGGCGCCGTGATCGGTTCGCAGAGCTTCGACGTGTTCGACGAGGCTCGCGACAGCACCGGCTATGTCCGCGCCGTACTGCAATAATATTAGATTTGGCGCCATGTCCAAGGCTCCCAGCGATATGTATTTCGAGAGTGTTGTTCGTCCGGAACAACACGGGCGCCTGTTGCTCGATTCCCTGTGCGAGCGCTTTACGTACCATAGCCGTGAAGAATGGATGGACCGCCTCAGCCGCGGTCTCGTGACGGTCAATGGCGAAGTCGCTGGTGTAGATACGGTGGCGAGCAAGAACGACAAGGTCGTCTACCATGTGGAAAACTACACCGAGCCCGAGGTGCCTACGGATTTCTCCATCGTCTTCGAGGACGAGGAATTCCTGGTAGTGGCAAAGCCGGCAGGCACGCCTGTCCACCACACGGGACGCATCTTTTACAACACCTTTGCGGCAATTATTCGCCGGGCTACCGACTGCGAGACTGCAACGCCGATGCACCGCCTTGATCGCGATACGGGCGGCCTGATGCTCTTTGCCAAGTATGCCGAGACGGCTGCGCGCTTCCAGAAGAACCTCGACCGCATTTTGTTGCGCAAGTTCTACCTGGCGGTGGTGGAGGGCTCGTTCCCCGAAGGCGAGACTACGTGCGATTTCCCGTTGCGCGAAAGCCCCGACGATTCGCTTCGCCTGCGCATGCACCGCATGGAAGGCGGCAAGGAATGCCGTACTATTTTCCGCAAGCTTCATGAGGTCGTGCGTGACGGCAAGGCTTATTCTGTGTTGGAGGCCGAGCTGATTACGGGTCGCAAGCATCAGATTCGTGCGCATCTTGCCGAACTCGGTTTCCCGATTGTGGGCGACAGGCTCTACAGCCATGATGGAATCTATTACGAGAAGATGGCGCGCGGTGGAGGTCTCGACGAAGCTGATTTCGCAGTCCTTGGCGCCCATAGCCAGATGCTCTACGCCTACAAGGCCGAAATCCAACTGCCTTACTGGAAGGCCCCGCGCACGTTCACCAGCACGGATTATTCTGAAGAAATGAAGTCTTTTGTGGACATTTCCTAAAGAAACCTGTAACCTGAACCATTATAGCTAATATATATTTAAAGCATGGTTAAGGATTTGATTCATGCTTTAGAGGGAGTACTGCTCGGGAAGCCCGAGACGGTAGAGCTATTGGTAATGGCGCTGTTGGCCGATGGCCATGTGCTGGTGGAAGATGTCCCCGGTACGGGCAAGACGACGCTTGCGAAGGCGCTTGCCGCCGCCATCGGTGCGGACTTTGCGCGAATCCAGTTTACGCCGGATTTGTTGCCCGCCGACGTGACGGGCGGTGCCGTGTTCAAGGCGAATACGGGCGAGTTTGAAATCCGCAAGGGGCCCGTGTTTACGCAGGTGCTCTTGGCCGACGAAATCAACCGTGCCTCGCCGCGCACGCAGAGCGCGCTATTGGAGGCGATGGAAGAGCGTCAGGTTTCGCTCGAGGGTGAGCGCTACAAGCTGCCCGAACTTTTCATGGTGTTGGCGACTGAGAATCCGGTGGAATTCCACGGCGTTTTCCCGCTGCCCGAAGCGCAGATGGACCGATTCCTGGTGCGCATCTCGGTAGGTTACCCGACAGCGGAGACCGAACTGGAAATCTTGCGGGCGCATCGTGGCGGCCGGCCGATTGACTCGCTTACGGCGGTGACGACTCCCGAGGCGATTTTAAAGGCCCGTAGCGAAGTGCAGAAAATCCACATTGACGAGGCGCTGGAACGCTACGTGATTTCGCTGGTGCAGGCGACGCGTAACGATGGCGGCGTGCGCCTGGCGGCAAGCCCGCGTGCCGGGATGAACCTGGTGCGCATGGCGCAGGCGTGTGCGTTCGTGGATGGACGCGACTTCGTGAACCCCGATGACATTCAGCGTGTATTCTTCCCGGTGATGGAACACCGCGTGTTCGCCAAGGACACCGGCAACCCCGAAGCCAGCAAGAAAATATTGCAGAACATTTTAAAACAAATATCTGTTCCTAAATAATAAAACATGTCTTACCTGTTCCTAAATAATTAAACATGTCTTCCCCGCGCAGGCGGGGACCTCCTTTTTAAAAACATAATATGAGACTTGTTTAAATAGAAAGGAGATGCCCGACTAAATCGGGCATGACATTTCCCTAACCCCTAGATCCTAGCCTCATAACTCATCACCCACAACTCAAAACTCACAACTCAAAACTCATAACTCATAACTCATAACCATGCCCTTCTTCCATTGGTTCATTCGCTCAATTCCGCGGGCCCCGAAAAAAACGGGACTCCTGATGGCGATATACTTCTGGTGGCTGGACTACTTTACTCCGGCAGGTCGTGCGTTTGCTTCGCTCTTTCTGCTGGCGATGTTTGCGGGGGCTGTCCCCGGGTTTTGGGCAGCGTGGATTTTTGGCGGGCTAGACTTCCTGCTTTTCCTGGGGCTCGTGTTCAGCCTGTTCGTGACGGCGAAGCGGAGCAAGATTGAAGTCGAAAGCGTTTCGGTGAACCGCGTGCGCGAGGGCGAGACGGCGACAGTGACGGCCTATTTGGCGGTGCGCTCCACAATTGACTGCGTGAACCTGGGCGCAAACCGCTTGCCTCCTTCCTTGCGACGCGGCTCCTTTATGCTGGGCAAGGTCTCGGCCAACGTGTCCGAGATTATGGGCCTTTTGCGCTGGCCTTACGGCTACAACGGTTCTGTGGAGTTGCTTGTTTACCCGCGTGCGCTCAAGGTGCAGGATTTTCCGTTCCTTACACAGGGGCCATCGGGCATGGCATTTGCGCCATTCCTGATGCCGAGCCTCACGCGCGGGATGAATTTTAT
>CADBLC010000076.1 GCA_902795385.1 Fibrobacter succinogenes
GCTCACGCCGGCATTGAAGGTATGCTTGAAAATCTTTTCCTGGAATCGGCTGGCCAGGTACGGTGCGTTGTAGAGGGAATTGTAGTGCTCCCAGCGGGCAGAATCGACCAGCACGATATTGTCTTCGTAGATTACCGTCGACGTGGCGTGTCCGTCGCGCTTGCTGAACCATTCGTCGTTATAGATGCCGTCTTCGAGCCTGAAGTCTCCGTACAGGCGATAGGGACGGTATTGCTTCTGGTATTGGAAGTTGTAACCGGCCGTGGCGACGATGTTCTTGCTAATGTCGAACTTGTGTTCCATGCCCATGTTCTGGGTGTACTTGGTGCGGTCGTAGTCAAGTTCGTGCTCGTTGAACCAACCGCCGCTTGCATCCGAGAAGATTCCCCAGCGGGTTCCCTCGCTAAGGCCGAACAGGTTTGTCTTGCTTCCGTTCGCGGCAAGCTGACGGCAAATGTCCAGAAGTTGAACACGTCCTGTTCCAGGCGGGCGTTGAACTGCCTGAAGTCGCTAATCTGGTTGTCGGAACCGGCGCTGTAGAAGTCTTCGCCGATGTACTTGATGCCGCCGGAAATGTGGGTGTTGTGGATGTTCCAGTTGAGCGTCCCGCTTAGGGCGATATTCTGGCTACCCCAGTTTTCGCCAATGAAACGTCCGTCGTCGCGGTCTTTCTCGGTATCCTTCTGGGCATGCTTGGCAGAACGGATGAGCGTGCGGAGGGAATCCCTCATTTCGGTATCCCTGAGAGCGTAACCTTCGCCGAAAATCTCGACGAGTTCTTCGTGGCTCAAGGAATTGATGCGGTCCGTGTTCTGCATCAGGCTGCGCATCTTGGAGAACGAAGACACGTTGAGTCCCGCTTCGGAGAACACCTTGTTGATGGCCCTTTCGCGGATGACGTCCGTCGTGTCGGCACGTCCGACAGCAATCTGGCCGTTGAGTTCGATGTCGCCCGGGAAGAACAGCCAGTTGCCTTCGGCGAACATCGTGAGCGAACTGATCATCGGGTCGGCCGTGGTGTAACGGGTAGAAGCGCCGTCACGGAGCAGCGGGTCCTTGAGTTCGTCGTTTGCGTAAATCGCGCCGACCTTGGCGTCGAACCTGCGCACCGGGGCCCACTTGAACGATCCGCCGTAAGCCAAGCGCTGCGCCTGGGCGGTACCGTCTTCGATGTAGTCCTTGTATATAAAGGGATGGCGGTCGCCGGGGACCATACTCCTCTTTGCCTCGCCAAAGAATCCGTTGACCTCGAAGAGAGGCTTGTCGGCGTTGTTCCTGAGGAGGGAGAGGGTGTAGTCTATGCCAAAGAGAGGCATCCCTGCCATGTAGAGCTCGCCGCCCGTCTTTTCCTGGTCGCCAAGGACCACGCGGTTCATCGCGTCGGTGTAAGTCAGGGTGACCGGGTTGGGCGAGAAGTGGTTCCAGGAGTCGGTCGTGATGTCCGTGTTGAATTCTATCGTCTTGCCGTCGGCCGATTGCATGTAGAGGTAGGCGGCAAGTTCAGCGCCGAATCCGGGAACCTGGAACAGGTTCTTGAAGCGCTTGCCGTCTGCGATGGTGTCGTTGCCGACAATCTGCTTGCCGTCGCGGTTCGTGCGCGTTCTTACATAATGGTAGTTGCCGCCGAGCATCACGTTACCCAGGACGGTCCACGCCTTGGTCGAATCCTTGGGGACAATGCTTTCGCGGGCTTCGCGGTTCAATACGCCAATCTTGTCGGCCGGCTTGAACGGACGGCTCTCGACTCCGGGTATCTCGGGATTGGCGGGCAGGGTGGACAAAAGCGCGATGGATGCCGAACCGAAATCCTTCTCGTTGCCTTTCACGCTCGCGATGACGGATTCGTCCATGATGTCGATGCCTGCGGCACCGACCTTGTTGCTGTCGACATTGGTGTTGTGGAATAGGAACTGGTTGTTTTCCTTGCCGACAACGCCGTATTCGTTGGACTTGATTTCGCTGCTGTGGATGACCGTGTTGGCGAGCTCGGAGTTCAGCAGGGCGAAGCGGTTGTCGTGGAAGTTGTTGCGGTCGGCGTAAATGTCGGCGTAGTTGGCCGCATGCAGGGCAACGCCCTTGTTCTGCGAGAACTCGGTCGACATGATGGACGCCTTGGCGTCGCGCACGTACACGCCGCGTGAAGTCGTGTTCGAGATTTTAGACGCCTGCAGGCTGAGCGAACCTTTTTCGATGGCGATGCCGACTTCGGCGTCGGAGATGTTCGCACCGAACATGTAGAATTCTTTTTCACCGGTGAGGAAAATGCCTTTCCAGCTTCCGGCGGTTGCGGGCTCTTGGGCGGAGCGGAATACGACCGGGGCCGCCTGGTTGCCGGCGATGGTCAGGCTACCGCTGTTGACGTAGAATCCGGTTCCCGGCTTGAACAGGAGCGTGACTCCGGCCTGGATGAACAGCGCCTTGTCGCCTTCGATGGTAAGGTCGCTTGTTACGAGATACGGGGACTTATCGGCGGTGAGCATGCCGTGTACGGCGCCACCGATTTCGGTTCCGCTGAGCAAGACGGGGGCGGGTTCGGCAGGGGCTTCGGCGACGCCTGCGGGAGCGGCTGCTTCAGAAGCGGCAACCGCTTCGGGAGCGGCGGCGTGCTCTGTGGTGGCCTGTTCCGTGGCGGCCTGTGCGGGAGCCTGTTCTGCGGGTGCTGTTGCGGGCTGTTCCGCCTGAGGTTGGGCAACGGGGGCGGGCTGCGGAGCGGGTTGCGCTTCAGCTTGATTGGCGGGCTGTTCAGGAGTCGTGGCCGGTGCGGCTTCGGCGGCGGACTGTGCTGCAGCAGGCTGCAGTGCTGGCTGGGCCTCGGCTTGCTTCGCTGGCTGCTCGGTGGCCGCTGGCGCTGGTTGAACGGACTGTGCGGTCGCGGGCTGGGCTGCTACGGGCTGTTCGGGTGCTGCGGTTTGGGGCGCAGCTTCTGCGGGGGCCGGAGCCGCCTCTGCCGGGGCGGCTTGGGTTTCCGGTGCCGGTGCTGCCGGTTCTTGGGCTGCAGGTGCGGGGGCCTGGGCGACTGCCAAGGCAGAAGTGATGGCGACGGTGGAGAGAATGATTCTGTAAGGATGCTTCATTATCGAACCTCGCCGTTTAGAACGTTGTATTTGTAGGTCACGCTATTCTCGAGAATGCGGCCGTTGTACAGCTTCACCTTCACCCTGAAGGTAGGCGCTGTCATGTACTCGATATCAACGGGAAGGGCGTATTCGTACTCGTCGATGGATCCGTTCGCGTTGGAAAGGTTGAGCAGGTATCCGACCTTGCCGTCCTGTGTTACGATAATGCTCTCGACCTGCGACAGGTCGTTCCGGCTAAGCTTGTTGATTTTTATCCGCAGGGTTTCGTGCAGGGTGTTGTCGAATTCTGGCGGTCCCTTGGGTCGGCGGAGGGGTACCGTATACGGCGTCCTCTTGCCGTTGATGGTTACGAAGGCGGTAGCGTTGTTGTCGTAGCAGGCAAGAGCCGTCGATGCGGAGGTCTGGTTCTTGGCCTGGTCGGTAACGACGACCTTGTAGGTGTATTTACCCTTGGACAACTTGAAGGAACCACCTTCGTTACCGTTGGCAGTCCTTTCGGCGACAAGTTCATTGTCCCTGTAAATGGATACGATGCCGAAGTCGTCTTCGTTACCCGAGACCTTGTAGGTCGCTTCACACTTGAGGTTAGTGATAGCAGGCTGGATAGTGACGGTCGGCCTCGCTGTATTTACGGACTTGCATGCCTTGTTCACGGAGATGGGGAGGCTTGCCTTGGCCATCATCCCGTCGGGGTAGGTGGCCGTTACGTCGATACTTTTCGCGTTCCAGTTCATCGAGGCGTCCTTGATGGGGACAATCTGCGAGAATTGGCGTTCCGATGCGGGCAGGCCCATGTGGAACGTGCGCTTTCCGGTGACGATGTCGATGGAGATGGTCTGCAAGGAGTCTATCGCCAACTCGGGGAGGAGTCCGTTTATCGTGATGGAACCGTTCGTGCAGATTTCTTCGGTGTTGGCTTCGATCTCGAGTACGTTGGCCGGGGCGCTGGTGTCTTGCTCGACAGCCTTGTTGGCGGAGTCGATGGCTGCATTATAATAATGGGTATGGGCTTCGCCGCAAGCGAACTGCAAAACCGCCTTTTTCATGTTCTGCGGTACGAGGTTGGCGGGAATTTTTAGCTTGGCGGCTTCCGCGGCAACGTCTATGGTGTCGACGCAAGTGAATTCGAACTTCTTTTCGCCGATGAAGGTGGGCTCCCAGTCGACGGTCTTCTCGACGGTGGCTGCGTTCTCGCCGGCGAGGATTCCGTTCACGAAGATGGATTTGGGGGCGTGGGAGCAGGTGACCTTGAGGTCCACCTTGCTTGTAGAGATCATGTCGGGTAGGGGAGCGACCTTGCATCCAGCCTCGGTGGCCTTCTGCTTCTTGAGGGCCTCGACCAGGCCGTTGAGTTCGTTTAGCAGTTTCTGCAGGGTGGCGTTGTCGATTTCGCCGTTCGCCTCGTCGACGGCCGCCATGACCTTGTCAACGACGTTCCTGTCACCCGCGTTCGGGGTCTGGATTTTCTGGAGGTTGCACTTGCCGCCGTGGACAATCATGAGTTCGCCGGCGTTGATGGAACCCGAGGCGCCGCATTCGTCCTTGATGTCCATGTTGCCGGAATTCAGGCCGAATACGGAGAATCCCTTCGAGGAAATGCCTGCGATACCGTCCGTTCCGCGGATGGCGGCCGTAGCCGTACCCGTCTTGAACTGGAGCTTGCTCTTGCCCTTTTGTTTCTGGGCGTCAAAACGTACCTTGCCCTGCTTGACGTCGGTCTGGGCAGACTGGACGCCGTTGGACGACTGGAGGTTCGTGAATTCGACGAGGGAGTTCTCTTCGACGGAGATGATGGACCCGTCGGGGAGGGCCACGATGACCTGGGCCTCGATTCCGGTGCGGATTTTGTCCTTTTCGCGAACCTTGCCGCCGGTCTTGGCGTCGGTTTCCTTGCCCTTGGTGTCGATTATCTTGCGTTCGTCACCGATGGCGAAGCGGATCTTGCCTGCGGCTGCCAAGGGGTATGAGACTAGACCTGCGAGAAGCACGGCTAGGACCTTAAAATGGTTCGAAAACGGCATAATCCCTCTCGTTCAAGATGTAAACCTTTATAAATATATGATTTATTTATCGCGGTTAGAAGAAAATTGTATCTTTTAGGTATAAAATGTGCTTTTATCTAGAGGGGATACCAAATGAGTATGGAAATCGAAGAACCCACCGTCGAAATGACCGACATGGAAACCGGTGAACAGGTCATCAAGGAACTGGACAAGGCCGTCCTTACCAAGGGCGCCTGGCAGACCATGATGTTCCTTTGCCAAGAGAAGAACGCAAAGACCGGCGAGTTCGGTGAACCCAAGGTATACCTGCGCCGTTACCAGAAGGCTGGCGGTGCGTTCAAGGCACGTAGCAAGTTCAACATCAGTGGCAAGGCCCAGGCCGAGGCCATCATTGAAAACCTGAAGAAGTGGTATAACATTTAATGCCAGACCCTGCTAGTCGAAAACGTAAGTACAACATCGAGTTCCTTTGCGAGGGGGACATCGAGGCTTTCCCGTACAAGGACAAGTTCGAAAAGATGGCTCGCAAGCTCCTTGCCGAAGAAGGCAAGGAAAAGGACGTGAACATCGTCCTCTGCACCGACGATTTCGTGCGCACCATGAACCGCGACTACCGCGGGCTCGACAAGGTGACCGACGTGCTCTCGTTCGAATGGAAGAACGAGCTGGGTGTCGAGATTCCCGAAGATGAGGCCATGCTCGGCGAAATCTACATCGCGCGCGAACAGGTTCGCCGCCAGGCTCCCGAATACGGGAACACCTTTTACGCCGAACTCAAGCGCGTGATTGTGCACGGGCTCTTGCACCTTTCCGGCTACGACCACATCAAGGCGGCCGACCGCAAGGTGATGCGCAAGCGCGAATGTGAATTCCTGGGCCTTGATCCGTACAAGGAGAAGGCCTGATGGAGAATGCCGAAACTCTTTCGATAGTCGTGCTGTGCCTGCTCCTGCTTTCGTCGGCGATTTTTTCGGCGACCAAGTGTGCGTTCAGCCTGATTTACTCGAAGCGCGATTCCAAGGATCGTGACGACCGCGAAGAGAAGATTGCCGATATCGTCAAGTGGCGCGGTTTCAACGAGTGCGTGTCCATTGGCCGCATCTTCGGTAACGTGGGCGCCGGTCTGCTCGGGTTCTTCTTGCTCGAGAATTCTTCGTGTGCCTACGTGCAACAGCACCCCTACGTATCGCTTGCCGTGTATGCGGTTGTCGCATGCGTCGTCATCTATATCGTGAGCGTGTTCATCCCGTACCTGGTCGCGAATCTCAAACCGGATACTTTGTCTATAATCCTCGTTCCGCTGTTCCGCGTAATCAGGCTTCCGTTCATCCCCGTGGCCAAGTTTTGCCACGTGCTGTTCGTCAAGCTGCTCGAACTGTTCGGTTACGATTCCAAGCTGAGCTTCCTTTCCGAAGAAATGCGTGATGCCGTGCAGGCGGACCTTTCGGATACGGGTGACGGCGAAGAGGAAGGCCTCGAAAAAGAAGAACAGCAGATGATTCTGAACATCTTCGACTTCGTGGAGACTCCCGTACGCGAAATCATGACGCCCCGCGTGGACATGTGTGCCGTGGATGTGGATACTCCCGTCGAGGAACTGGTGAAGGTGCTGAACAACGAACGCCATTCGCGCCTGCCCGTGTACAAGGACACGATGGATAACATCGTGGGTATCCTTTCGAACCGCGACTTCTTGGAATGGTACACCGAGCATGGCGACGAGCCGTTCGACATCATGAAGATTGTGATGCCGCCGGTGTTCGTGCCGTACCACAAGAAGATTGACGACCTCTTGACGGAACTCCGCAAGACGGGTAACCAGCTTGCCATCGTGGTGGACGAGTACGGCGGAACGGCCGGCCTCGTGACGCTCGAAGACATTTTGGAAGAAATTGTCGGCGAAATCAAGGACGAAGACGATGACGACGAGGAAGACGACGTCCAGAAATTGAAGGACGGCCGCTACATCCTCGACCCGCTCATGACGCTTTCGGACTTGGAAGACGAACTCGAGGTGGAACTCACTCCGCCCGAAGGCTCGCATGTGGAAACTCTCTCCGGGCTCATCCAGGCGACTCTCGGCGTAATCCCGTCTCCGGGCGCCGAAGTCAAGATCCAGGGGTACACCTTCCGCGTGCTCAAGATGGACGGCACCCGCATGGAGAAGGTCATGATGATCCTCCCGCCGGGCAAGGATTCCACGAAGACCGGCGCCTTCCAGAAAGTTTAATTGCGTTTTAGCGGTCTTATGTGAGCAACAAACGCCTAGTATTGACTAGGCGTGGTTGCGAGAGCAAAATCCTTACCGGAGGTTTGATTGCCGATGAATGGATTTTGCGGTCTTATGGAGAAGACCCCCGTTCATCACGGGGGCCTTCATTTTAGGGTAGTTATAAGCCGGGTTCTGTACCCCTTGCGGGGCGATGACCATCTCTCTGGACGAATCGTTACCGACCGCCTCAAGCGACCTACCCGGATATCCAACAGCCGCGGGCCGCAGCCGGTCCTTGCGGACGGATTCCTGCTTGGTCTTGCACCGGATGAGGTTTACCGTGCCATCCCTGTCGCCAGGAATGCGGTGAGCTCTTACCTCGCCATTTCACCCTTACCTTGCCCGGACTTGCGCCCGAACCTGGCGGTTTGCTTTCTGTTGCACTGTCTGTCGCGTTTCCGCGCCTGGACGTTATCCAGCATCCTGCCCTGTGGTGCCCGGACTTT
>CADBLC010000077.1 GCA_902795385.1 Fibrobacter succinogenes
CATCGCATTCCGCAGCGGTGCGGTGATGGGGCTCGTGGTGGTGGGCTTTGGGCTTATCGACATCTCCGGATGGTTCTTCTTGCTCAACTACATTTACGATAATAATGTGTGGGGCTTCGGTGCCGACATTGCGAACAAGGTTTCGCTTGGCGCATGGGACCCGTCGTTTGTGCGTAACGATGCGTGGAGTCACGCCAAGATGGTCGAGATTACGACGACCATGCTCACCTTCGGCATGGGCGCTTCGTTGCAGGCGCTGTTTGCGCGCGTGGGCGGTGGCATCTATACCAAGGCGGCCGATGTGGGTGCCGATCTCGTCGGCAAGGTGGAAGCGGGCATTCCTGAAGACGACCCGCGCAACCCGGCCACCATCGCCGATAACGTGGGCGACAACGTGGGCGACGTGGCGGGCATGGGTGCCGACCTCTACGAGTCCTACTGCGGTTCCATTCTCGCGACCGCGGCCCTGGGCGCAGCTCTCGGCAAAGGCGTCACCTACGTGATTGCGCCGATGGTCGTGGCCGCTATAGGCATTCTGCTTTCGCTTGTGGGCATCTACATGGTGCGTACCCGCGAAGACGCCGATACCAAGTCGTTGCTGCGTTCGCTGTTGACGGGTACGCTCGGGTCTTCCGTGCTTATTCTCGTTGCGCTCCTTGCCCTCGTTAAAATCGGTTTCATCTCGTTCGGCGTTTTCGGCTCCGTGTTCTCGGGCCTTGTCGCCGGCGTGTTGATTGGGCAGTTTACCGAATACTATACGTCCGACGCCTACAAGCCTACGCGCGGTATCGCGGGGCAGGCCAAGCTTGGTGCGGCGACGACCATCATCGACGGCATCTCGGTCGGCATGTTCTCCACGGGGCTCCCGGTGGTGACGATTGTCGCGGGCATCATCGCGGCCTTCGGCTGTTCCGGCGGATTCACGGACATGTCGATGGGCCTGTACGGCGTTGGCTTTGCTGCGGTGGGCATGCTCAGCACGCTCGGCATTACGCTTGCCACCGACGCCTTCGGCCCGATTGCCGATAACGCCGGCGGTAACGCCGAGATGGCGGGCCTCGACGAGAGCGTCCGCGCCCGCACCGATGAACTCGACATGCTCGGCAACACGACTGCCGCGACGGGCAAGGGCTTTGCCATCGGTTCGGCGGCGCTTACTGCCATGGCGTTGCTTGCATCGTACGTGGAAGAAATCAAGATATGGCTCGGCCGCCTTGCGGATACGGCCGGAGGAATCTACCAGGCGGGGAAGGTGTTCTTTGTGAACCAGGCGGCCGACCTCCAGGGAATCGTGTCGGGAATTCCCGGTGCGAGAATCGTGGGCGACGGGACGCGCGCCATCACCGACAACGGTGACTTGCTGGCCATGGTGGCCGGCAAGGCGGGGCTTGCCGACTTTATGCAGGTGTACCAGCTGAATCTCATGAACCCGATGCTTTTGGGCGGGCTCTTCATTGGCGCCATGATGGGGTTCGTGTTCTGTGCCTTGACCATCAAGGCGGTGGGCCGCGCGGCCTCGGCCATGGTGGAAGAAGTGCGTCGCCAGTTCCGCGAGATTCCCGGAATCATGGAAGGTACGGCCCAGCCCGAGTACGGGCGCTGCGTGGAAATTTCTACGACTGGAGCCCAGAAGGAGATGATCCTCCCGTCGCTCCTCGCGGTAATCGTCCCGGTTGTTGTGGGCATCTTCATGGGCGTCGCCGGCGTGTTCGGGCTATTGGCGGGCGGTCTTGCCTGCGGGTTCGCGCTTGCCACGATGCTCAATAATGCGGGAGGCGCCTGGGACAACGCCAAGAAGTTCATCGAGAAGGGCAATTACGGCGGCAAGCATTCCGATGCCCACAAGGCGGGGGTTGTCGGCGATACCGTGGGTGACCCGTTCAAGGATACGGCCGGCCCGTCCCTCAATATCCTCATCAAGCTCATGACGATGGTGAGCGTCGTGTTTGCGGGAGTCATTGTCAAGTTCGGCGGTGTCGTTATGGCACTATTGTAAGAGAAAAGTAACATAATTGCCCCGAAAGCGCCCTTCTGGACGTGCGGAATTCCCCAAAGTGGGATTTTCCGCACACTGGAGGGGCGTTTTTTTGCATGGCGCGGTCGGGACCTTTTTTTTTGAGTATTTTTTTGTAACGTATGGAAAATGCCCTGTACATAGAAATCAACGTGGTGTGCGCCAGCATACTGCTGTTCTTGATTTATGTGAACTGGCGCGGCGTTGTCCGTGAGATGGAACAGATTGTCTTCACGAACATCAGCATCCATTCCCTCCTCCTGTTCCTTTTGGATGTTCTTTGGCGCGTTTGCAACGGAAGGTCTTTTATTGGCGCCCACGTGCTTATCGAGCTTGTCTCGGCGGCATACTTTATCCAGGCGGCCATGCTGGGATATTCCTGGCTCAGGTATTTCTTCTTTATCGACCCGAACCACAGCATGGGGCGCAGCCTCAAGCGCCATGCGTATGCGGCCCCCGTGTACGCTCTCGCGTTGCTGAACGTTTTTTCGATATGGACGGGCTGGATTTTTTCCGTAGACGCAAATAACGTATACCATCGCGGTCCGCTCATCTGGTTCCAGCACCTGATTGGGTCCACCTACCTTATACTCCCTGCCGTTATCACGTGGATGCATTTCCGCTCGAGCCACAATTATCCGAACCGCAAGCGCCTCCTCCTGGTATCGTCCATGGGCCTGCTTGCATTTGTCGCGAGCGTCGCCCAGCTCCTGCTCCCGGGACTTTCCGTCTTTTGCGTGGGCGTGACCTTCGGGCTGTTGATTATCTTCATGGAAGACCAGCACCAGAGAGTCTCGATAGACCCGCTGACACGCCTGAACAACCGGACCCAGCTTAGGCTATTCCTCGATACGAAGGTGGCCGCCAGCTCACCTGGAAAGCATTTGGTAATGTTTATCATGGATCTGGACTTCTTCAAGCAGATCAACGACAAGTACGGCCACATGGAAGGCGACAAGGCCCTTATCACCCTCTCGAACGTTTTGAAGAGGATTTTGGGACCGCGCGGGTTCTACATCGCGAGAATCGGCGGCGACGAGTTTGTGACGGTGGCCGAACTGAGGAACTTTGCCGATTCGGACAAGGTGATTGCCCTGCTCAAGAACGCCCTGGCGGGCGAGTCCGAAAAACTGCCCTACGATATTTCGCTGAGTGTCGGTTTCTCGGAATACTGCCACGGCAACGATACGATTCACGAATGGTTTGAAAGGGCCGACTGCGAACTTTACAAGGTGAAGTCGCAGCGGCATTCCACAAGGTAAGTCAAGATGCAGGATGCGGCATATACTGAAATAGTCTTTTTCTGCATGGCGGTCGAGATATTGATCTTCCTCAAGATGAGGCTCGGCATGTACAAGCTCCTCTACCAGAGGACTTTTGCTTACGTGCTCGCCTTTGCCTCCCTTTCCATGGGTCTCGATTTCTTAATCCGCTTTGTGAACGGGCCTAACGGGCTTTTCGGCCCCATGGCCAATAGCCTCTTGCACTCGTTCTATTTCGCGGTGACCTTGTTCTTTGTGTTTTCGTGGTTCCGCTATGCCGGCTACGTGCTCAAGCTTCCGTTTTGGAACGACCACAAGAGGCTGGCCCTGTATGGCTTGCCCATGATGGTTGCGCTTTTGCTGGTGGTGCTTTCGCTTTGGAACGGATGCGTTTTTTACGTGGACGATTTCAATATCTACCATCGTAACGATCTCTATTTTTCAATCTACCTGCCGGTCTGCATGCTCTATACGGTTGCAGGGATGGTTCTTGCGCTTGTCAAGGTGGTACAAAAGCGGAACTACGCCGAGCGCCCCATCTACAGCTCCGCAGCCTCGTTCGGTGCCCTTTCCATCGTGGTGATTCCCTTGCATGTCCATTTCAACGGGAGCCTGCCGATTATCCCGGCCGGTATCATGCTGTCGACCATCTATTCGTTCCTATTGGCGCAGGCGCACCTGATTTCGGTGGACCCGCTTACGCACTTGAACAACCGCAACCAGCTTCACCAGTTCCTGAGTTCCAAGATGAGAAAGGAATCCGGTCGCAAGCGCCTCTACTTGTTCGTGATAGACTTGGATAAGTTCAAGCAGATTAACGATACGTACGGCCATAACGAGGGCGACAAGGCGCTGGTACTCGTGGCCGAAGTGCTCAAGGCGGTATGCGGGCCGCGCGGTTGCTTTATTGCGCGTTTTGGCGGTGACGAGTTTAACCTGGTGGCGGAATTGGACGACGATTCTGCCGCCAATGAAATTTGTGATGCTGTACAGGCCGAATTGAAAAAGCGTGTGGCAACGTTCAAGTTCCCGCTCGCGCTCAGCATAGGCTATGCCGACAACGTGACGGGAGTCGAGACCCTGCCGGAATTTTTCGCGAGGGCGGATAAACGTCTTTATGAACAGAAAAAATTGAAAGCTGGATAAAATGCAGAATTTACGGAAAGAAATAACGGTCGACTCCAAGATGGAAAACATGGAGACGCTGACCGCATTTGTGGAAAACGAACTCAAGCCGTACGAGCCTTCGATGAAGTCGCAAATGCAGATAAACATTGCGATTGATGAACTGTTCAGCAACGTGGTCCACTATTCGGGCTCGTCCAAGATGACGCTTGTGTTGGAGGTGGTGGAAGACGTGCTCACGGCATCGCTCACGTTTATCGACAACGGTATTGCCTACGACCCGCTTTCCAAGGCCGATCCGGACATTTCGCTTTCGGCGGAAGACCGCGAAATTGGCGGACTCGGGATTTTCTTGGTCAAGAAGACCATGGACGGTATAGAATACAAGCGCGACGGCGAGAAGAATATTCTCAAGGTCACCAAGAAGCTTGGATAGTCCATCCAAAAAGTTTGAAAAAATAAAAGGGAACCAAAATGCAAATCGAAAAGAAGGTTGAAAACAACGTTGTGTGTATTGCTTTGGATGGCCGCCTCGATACGGTGACCGCTCCGCAGCTGGAACATGAACTCCAAGGTAAGCTAGACTCCGTGACGGAACTCGATTTTGATTTTTCCAAGCTGTCCTATATTTCTTCTGCCGGCTTGCGTGTGCTTTTGCTGGCGCAAAAAATCATGAACAAGCAGGGCAAGATGGTCATCCGCAACGTGTGCACCGAAATCAAGGAAATCTTCGATGTCACGGGCTTCGCGGATATCCTTACCATCGTGTAGTCACTAACCGAAAAAAACAGCCCGCTTTCGCGGGCCATTTTTTTAGATGTTTTGCGCGGCTTAAACGTCGCCTTTACACGTCGCCGACTTCGCCGGTTGCCACAAAATTCCGTACAGCGCGCGTGATGCGCATTGAACAGAAATTAGGCCCGCACATGCTGCAGAAGTGGCTGGCCTTCGCCTGGCTGCCGGGGAGCGTCTTGTCGTGGAATTCCATCGCCTTCTCGGGGTCGAGCGATAGCGCGAACTGGTCGTTCCAGCGGAAGTCGAAACGGGCGCGCGAAAGGGCGTCGTCGCGGAACTGCGCTGCAAAATGGCCCTTTGCAAGGTCGGCCGCATGGGCGGCGAGCTTGTAGGTGACCACACCCGCGCGCACGTCGTCGCGGTCGGGGAGCCCGAGGTGTTCCTTCGGTGTCACGTAGCAGAGCATCGCGGTGCCGTACCAGCCGATCTGTGCCGCGCCGATGGCCGACGTAATGTGGTCGTAGCCGGGAGCGATGTCGGTGGTGAGGGGGCCGAGCGTGTAGAACGGGGCACCGTGGCACTTTTCGAGCTGGCGCGCCATGTTGTCCTGAATCTTGTGCATGGGCACGTGGCCCGGACCTTCGATAATCACCTGCACGCCGTATTCCCAGGCAATCTTCGTGAGTTCGCCGAGCGTGTCCAGTTCTCCGAACTGGGCCGCGTCGTTGGCATCGGCGAGGCTTCCCGGACGCAGGCCATCGCCCAAAGAAACGGCAACGTCGTAGGCGGCGAGAATCTCGCAGATTTCGCGGAAGTGCGTGTACAAGAAGTTCTGCTGGTGGTGGCGCATCTGCCAGAGGGCAAGGATGGAACCGCCGCGGCTCACGATACCCGTGGTGCGCTTGGCGGTGAGTGGAATGTGTTCCAGCAAGAGGCCCGCGTGAATCGTGAAGTAGTCCACGCCCTGTTCCGCCTGCTCGATGAGCGTGTCGCGGTACAGTTCCCACGTGAGTTCTTCGGCCTTGCCGTTCACCTTTTCGAGCGCCTGGTAAATAGGCACCGTTCCTATAGGGACGGGGCTGTTGCGGATAATCCATTCGCGCGTCTCGTGGATGTGCTTTCCGGTGGAAAGGTCCATCACGGTGTCGGCGCCCCATCGTACAGACCAAGCCATCTTTTCGACTTCTTCTTCGATGGAAGAAGTGATGGCGGAGTTGCCGATGTTGCTGTTGATTTTCGTGAGGAAACGGTTGCCGATAATCATCGGTTCGCATTCGGGGTGGTTGATGTTCCCCGGCAGAATCGCGCGGCCCGCGGCGATTTCGTCACGCACGAATTCCGGCGTAATGGGGGAGCCTTCAATCTTGATCTTGCCCTGGGCCATGAGCTCGTCAAGGCGCTGGTTTTCACGTATTGCTACGTATTCCATTTCCTTGGTGACGATTCCCTTGCGGGCGTAGTCGAGCTGCGTCAGGTGGTGGCCTGCCTTGGCGCGGAGCGGGTGGTGCTCGGCGTTAAAGCGCAGATGGTCCAACTCATGGTTTGCGCGGCGGGCGCGGCCATAAGCAGACGTCATGTCGTCGAGCTGTTCGGCGTCGCCACGTTCCATAATCCACGATTCGCGGAAACGCTCGATGCCCTTCGTCACGTCGAGCTTGGCATCGACATCGCTGTAAGGGCCACTCGTGTCGTACACCGGGACAACGGGCGTCTCGGGGTCTTCAGTCAAAATTTCGCGCATTCCCACGCGGATGTCCGGGTACATCTTGCCCGGAACATACACCTTGCGGGAATTCATAAAAGGCTTAAGGAGAGAATCCATTACTTTTCCTAAATGTCATCCCCGCGAAGGCGGGAATCTCCTTTGATTACTTAACTCCAATCAGGGACAAATCGCGCACGGCACCCTTGTCAGCGGACGATGCCATCGCGGCGTATGCCTGCAGTGCCTTGGACACAACGCGGTCGCGGTGTTCCGGCTGCCATGCCTTGGCACCGCGGGCTTCCATTTCCTTGCGGCGTTCGGCGAGTTCGTCGTCGGTGAGCTGCACGTTGATGGAGCGGTTCGGAATGTCGATTTCGATGACGTCGCCCGTATGTACGAGGCCGATGTTACCCTTGTTGGCGGCTTCCGGAGAAGCGTGGCCGATGGAGAGACCGCTCGTACCGCCGGAGAAACGACCGTCGGTGAGCAGAGCGCAGGACTTGCCGAGGTGACGGCTCTTGAGGTAGCTGGTCGGGTAGAGCATTTCCTGCATGCCGGGGCCACCCTTCGGGCCTTCGTAGCGGATGACGACCACGTCGCCAGCCTTCACCACGTTCGGGTCGAGAAT
>CADBLC010000078.1 GCA_902795385.1 Fibrobacter succinogenes
CAGCGGCACCGCGTCGTTCTCGAAGGAGCCCCGCAGAATCAGTTCATCCGCATTCCACGCAATCATTTCCTTCAAGTCCTTCGCGCGGAACGAGAACCCCTGCGAAAGCAGGTGCACGGATTCAAGCACAGTCGTCTTGCCGCAACCGTTCGGTCCGTGAATCACATTGATGCCCGGAGCAAACGAGAACGTGAGCCCGTCAAGGCTACGCACATGGCCAACCGACAGCGAGCTTATCACGGGATATAGCCCCTCAGGCCAAAGCTGAGCGGATTCCACAGGTCCGCCCTGGATTCGTAAGTCAGCGCGTAGTTCACGTCGAACAGGTACTTCTTTTTGCCTATACGCACATGGAACTTGTAGCCAAAGCCGAGCATCGCGTCGAGATCGTCCATACCGATACGCACCGTACCGTCGGGAATCACCTCGCATTCAAAACCCACGCGACCCGTCCACACGTGCAGCTGCGGGTCAAAAACCAAAAGCGTGTCGGCGACCTGGTAGTCAATCGCTTCCATCCAGGCGTACACCGGCTTGCCCATGATGTTCGAGCGGTAACCGAGGCCAACCTGCAAAACTTTCGGGCGCACGCCTTCCGTCGACACCACGGAATTGTCCGTGCTGGTATTCTTGCTCCAGCGGGCCGAAAGGTTCCTGCTAAAGCTGATATTGCGGATGACCACGGAGCTGCTCCAGTTCTTGTTCCACTGCCTAAGCCAGCTCAGGTTCAGCGTCACCGGGCTCGTATAGCCGTCCACCAGTTCAATGTTGTCGTAATACTCCGCAACGTCCATGTTGTCGTAACTCATGGAGAACGAGAGGCCAAAAGCATCGCGGCGCGTGGCGCGGTAAGCAAAACCCAGGTAGAGCATCGAGAAAAACGGAGATGCCGTACCGAGCGTCTGGTCGTCCTCGTCAATCACGTCGAACGCGAGGTCGCCGCGGTAGAGCATGGCAAAGCCCACGCCCATGCGCTTGCCCACGGGAGTTTCCAGGCCAAGCGAACCGCCCATGCGGTCCAGGTCACGATGTTCTGCGTTGAGCGTATAGCTAAAGTGTTCACGGAAACCGAGAATAGCCGGGTTCCAGTACGCGGCAGGCATGCTCGCCGTATCGGCGGAGCCGGTATTACCGCGGCCCAGTTCACGCGCGCCTGCACCCATACGTTCCACGAATCCGTCAAAACCGCCCAGGGCAGCCTTCTTGTCCCCCAGCCGACATGGTCGTGGTTATCCTTGACGCGTACATAGTACACGCCCATGGCGCAGGGCCTGCCGTAATCGTCCTTGCCGTCCCAGAAGTCTTCCTTCGCGTTCGTGCTGCGCGAAGCGTCGGCAGAGCGCGGCGCCGACTTTACAATGCGGCGCACCTTCTTCATGTCGTAGCTGAACACCTCAATGGTAATCTTGGATTCCTTCGCAACCTTGTACGAAACCAGGGACTGCCCGCCCGCGACAATCACCGACGGCACCATCCTGATAGTCCCGAGGTTGTCGCTCAGCTTGGCGCGGTTCAGTATGGGCGTCCACGTCTTGCCCGTATCGGCCGACACCGAGATGCCGTTGCCGTAAGTCGCAACAGCAAGGCCCGTACGCTTGGAAGTTAACGGGAATGCCGTCATGGAAACAATAATCACGTCGCGGTCGGTCACACCCATGTTGTGCCCGTACAGCCAGGAGCTACCGTCTTCGCCCTCGTAGGCGCGCACGCCCACGGAATCAAGCTTAAGGAACCCGCTCACGGAAGCGTCTACCGCACGCACGCACACGAACGTCTGGCTCCCCACGAACGCCACGTCGCTCACCGTGTAGTCGGCATGGTCGTAAACATTCTTCTTCACCGCCTTGCCCGCCGTATCGAGGAAATCAACCGCGGCAAAGTCCTTGGCACTTTCGTAACGGCGGAACAGCCCGCCCTTCAGCGATTCCTTCACGCGGGCCGACGTCTCGGCAATCACCTGCAACGGCTCGCCGCCAATCCACACGCCAGTCACGCGGGCGGTATCCAGCAGTTTCGAGGCGCTGCGCACGGAGCCTTCCGCATCGCGAATCCAGAGTCCGCGGGCAGTCGCCATCCAGAGTTCGCCCGTCCCGGGGTGCAGCGCAAGCCCGAACACCGGCGTAAACTTCTTCAAGTCCGGAGTCGCCCCCGACTTCACCTGTTCAAGAGTCTTCTTGGACGCATCGAAGGCGAACAACGTTTCCTTCGGGTCGTTCGCGCCCTTCGAGATGTCGTACGAGATAAGTCCGGCCACGCCACTTGCAATCCACAGCACCGACTTCGACGAATCGTACGCGAAGCCGCTCACCGCGTAGTCCATCGCGGTATCCAGGTCTTCCACGGACGAGGGCAGGTCCAGCGGGGAGCTGTAGGTGCTCCGGCCGTCCAGGCGGCGCACGGAGAAGAATCCCTCCGGCGTAAGCATGTGACCGTCACCGTCGTCGCCGAATCTCGGGAGCACGAGTCCCAGGTTGCCCGCAAGCGTAGCCGGGATGCGGCGGTGTTCCGCCAGCGCGTCGGTAAATATGCCGTCTTGCACCGCAGAAGTTTCCGACGAGAGCATTTCCTGCTTGGAGCCCGAAACCTGCACCGCGTCGTTGTTGCCCACCTTCACGTTCAAAAGCGTCATGCCCGTGGCCACGTCACCGCGGCTCAGCACCCAGAGCGCGCCCTCGTCCTTGGCGGGGGCTACAAGGAACGCCGAGTTGCCGAACAGCGTCTCGGTCGCGGCAAACGAAGATGTTACCGCCACGGCGCATGCAAAAATCAGTCCTGTCCTATAAAAAGCCATGGCTACCTCATGTCGATCTCGTCGACACCCTTGATTGCCTTGTACCTGAATTCATCGTCGCTGTACTTTTTCACGACCTTCAGGTTCACGATGTTGTACCACGAAGCGTTGCCCGAAGGGTCTACCGTATAGAGCCTCACCGGGGAAAAATCCTTCTTGTCGAGCCACACTTCCATCTTGGTGAACTGACCCGCGTACTTGGACGGGTTGAGTGTGAGCACCCAGAGCTTTTTGCCCGAATATTCGCCTTCCCCGAGTTTTTCCGCATTGCAGTTCAGGTACTTGAACAGGAGTTCGGAGGGATGGAGCGAGCTGGAGAGGTCTTCCACCGCCTTGATGAGCACCTGCTTCTGTTCCACGTTGTACTGCCAGAGGCTTTCGCCATCGCTATAGAACTTGATTCCCGCGATATCCAGCTTAAAGCGGTTCCCGTCGGCCACCAGCAGGCTCCCCTGCTGGCTTGCGATATCCGGCGATTCCGCATAGATTACCTGCAACTTAAAATCCAGGCTCCAGGCCTTGGATGTTTTGAACCAGGCCTTGGACTTGGCCATGGCCTCCTGCGCGGTCAACGCAAAAACGGCCGGGCAGGCCAGGAGCCACGCCGCCACGAAAAAGAATATCGAGTTCCGTAATTTCATAAATCTCCAGCGATATTCACAAAAATACAAAACGGCGGAGGGGCGCGACATGGTTTTCTGCCGGATATATTTCTATCTTTAGGCTCGAAACTCTTTTAGAAGGATTTTATGCGCAAACTCATTTTGCCCGTCGTACTCGCATCGGCCTCTTTTGCACTTGCCGCCGAAATTGAACTCCATGGCGCCGTCAACGCCGACTACGGTAGCTATTTCGACAGCGATTTCAGCCCGATTAACGCTGCCAACCAGGACATCGACCTCGCCGCCACGGCCCGCATGGACGAAAACGTTTCCGTGACCGTGATGGCCAACACGCACAGCACATACGTCGATTCCAACGGCACCCACGCTTCCGAGACGCACCGTCACTACTACGCCCACAGCACTGCCATGGGCGACGAAGGCGGCCGCTATACCGAATTCAACTTCGACGGTGTACAGTTCCGCTGGGACGTGGCCCACGCCGTGAGCTTCGTGTTCGGTGACCTCACCTACAACGCCGGCCGTTTCAACTACTTCTACTGGCGCGACCCGTCCCGTTACGCGGTTATCGTCCGCGACGAAAGCCTCCGCGGTATCGGCGCCGAAGTCGGCACCAAGAAGTTCGGCAACGGTAAGTTCTACATGGGCGCCTCCGACGACAACGAGCACTCCATGGCCATGTTCGCCACCTACTCGCTCCCGATGCTCAACCACGTAGACGAACACCTCGTCCTTACCCCGAGCATCGACTGGATGTTCGGCGACGACATCGGCCGCAGCTACACCTACTCCCTCGGTACGGAAATCGACTACTCCAAGAGTTTTGAACGCTTCAACTGGGGCATCTACGCCGTATGGGGCCTGCACCCGTACAAGGGCAAGGGCATCCACAGCTTCCTCTTGGAACCGAGCATGAGCTACGCGTTCTTCAACCTCGGCTTCACGTACTTCTACGCCCTCACCGACGAAGACTACACCGCCGAAGAACAAATCTTCACCGAAGACCAACTGCTCTTTGCCGTCGAACCGAGCTTCAACCTGCACAAGAAGCTCACCATGGGATTCACCTACGAGTACCACGATCCGGACACCGAAGTCCACGACAACGATTACCACTTCGGCGGCCTGAACTTCTACCTGTACCCCACCATGAAGACGGAAATCGTGTTCTGGTTCGGCTATAACTTCAGCGACAACATCGACACCGATTTTGCCATGGGCATCAGCGGCCAGGTGGAATTCTAGGGTTTCCCTACCGGAATGCTCCCGTGAGAATCCGGGCTCTCGATTCCATCCGCGGCCTCCTGCTGTTGCAGATGACGCTGGACCATTTCGGCAAGCCCATATCGCATTACCTTTACCAGTGCTTCGGCTTCTTCAGTGCGGCCGAAGGCTTTTTTTTCTTGTCCGGATTCGTCGGGATGCTCGCCGCCCAGAGCAAGGGCGTAAAGGACCCGGGCCAGAGCTGGATGCGCTGGAGGGCGTTCAAGACCTGGCGCTACCACATGGCGACACTTGTCGGTCTTGCGCTTGCGGCCTTTTTCTTTTTGCCCGCGGTCTCGCACTTTTTTGACCCGCTCTACAAGCACCCGGCCATGGGTTCGCTGTGGAGCGCCCTGCTCGTGAACACGCCCGAGTGGCTCGACGTGCTGCCGCAGTACGTGATATTCCTGCTGCTGGGCTCCTACGTATTCCCGCTGTTCGTCAAGGCGAAGCGCAAGCGCAGCGTGTTGCTGCTGTGGATTCCGTCGCTTGGCGTATGGCTCGCGGGGCAGTTCGGGGCGCGCGCCCTCGTGAACTCCGTATTCCCCGCCTGGGTGTACCACGGCGACTTCGACCCGTTCGGCTGGCAGTTCGTGTACTTCACCGGCGCGGCGGTCTCCGCATGGTGGTCGCGCGCCCGGGCCGACGAACGCGCCGGCAACCCGACCGCGGTCAACATCGTCAAGAAGCTCACGCCGGCCGTGTTCGCGGCCCTCGCGATGTGTTTCGTGTGGTCGCACCAGTTCATCGCGATTGAACTGCCCCGCGAGCAGTTCGTCGACAAGGTAAGCGTAGGCCCGCTTCGCTTCGCGAACTTCTTTTTGTTCATGATGGCCATCTGCTGGGTGGTGCGCAAGTGGCCCGACCTGCTGGACTTCCGTGCCACGAACGTCATGGGGCGCCACAGCCTCGACGTGTACACCGCACATATAGTCTTTATCTATATCTGGATGTCCATGCCCAACAACATCCGATACCACGCCCCCTGGAACGTTCTGGTACCGATTGCCGCATGCGTCTTGCTCTGGGCGCTCGCGAAAGCCCGCGAACCGCGCAGCGTAACCGCGCACCGCCCCAAATAAAAAAAAGCCCCGGCTCGACCGGGGACTTTACATTTCCTGTAGGCTTTACGATTACTGACCGAGGAACTTGCGGCCGATACCGTATTCGTCCTTGTATTCGACGTAGTCGGGGACAAAGCCCTTGCCATAGGAGAAGCTCACGTTCACGGAGCACTGGAACTCGTTCATGAGTTTGCCCTTACCCTTGAAGCTCTTCTTCTGCTTTTCAATCTTTTCGTCGCCCTTCTTGCCCACGAGCACTTCGGCTTCGCACCAGCCGCTGTTGCCCTTGGCAAAGACTTCCTGGCCGTCGGTAGAGACGAGCTTGATCTTGCTCGGGTCAAGTTCGGTGTTGTTGCCGGTAGAAGCCCAGAACTGGAGTTCGCCAGAGAGGGAACCCGGAGCAATCTTGATGGTCGGGAAGGCCATCACGTAGCCCCACTTGTCGATACGGCGGTTAACCGGTTCGCCAATCTGTTCGCCGAAGATGAGGAAGTAGCCACGGGTACCGATGCGGCTCTTGTTGAGAGCAGCCTTCACGTCTGCATTTTCCGGAGCCATTTCGGCAAGCTTCATGAGCTGGTATTCGCAGACCACCGGGTCGGATTCGGCCTTGGCATCGGAGAGGTTGCGGGCCACGTAGGCGTTTTCGGCTTCGGTACGGATAGCCTTCACGGTGCCTTCGGCAATGTGACGGGCCTGGGCCGTAGCGAGAGCGGAGTCGATCTTGGCGAAGGCGTTGATGACCGTATTGTAGTCGATACCGTCCTGGGCAGCCTGCTGCTTACCCACGGTGGCGAGCTTGGTCACGTATTCCTCGACCACTTCGTCCTTCTTGACTTCGGGCATGTTCACGCTGGCCTTTTCGAAATAGCCGTTGATGAGGTCGCTGTTCAGGTCCTTCTTGGCTTCGATTTCTGCGGCACGCACCAAGGCGAGGGTGAAGTTGTCGTAGAACTCGTCGGACATGCTGCCCTTTTTCTTGGCTTCAAGATAGGAGTTGATCGCGTTGCGGAAACGGCCTTCCTGGAGGTGTTCGTCACCGCGCTTCTCGTTCGTGCCCTTGCAGCCGGTAAGAGCGAAAGTCACGCCCAAAGCCAAGGCTGCCATAAAGAATTTCTTCATTTTTTATTCCTCTAAGGTGTTTTTTCTAGAAAAAGGCCCATTTACCCCGTCTCGGGGCGAACCAGGTCTACCACAACATAATTTAAATAAATAAATTTGTTATTACTTGCGTTTTACGTAAAATTTTTTTTGAGTACGAGGGATAATGGATATTTTGGTGGTCAGCCCTGAGGCCGGCAACTGGGGTTCGCCCAGTCCGCTGGCGACTGCGGTCAACCGCATGACGGACGCGTTCAGCAGGGCCGGTACAAACGTTATTACCTGTTCGCCGTTCTACAAAGACCACCTGATGCACCTGGAAAACTACGACTGCGTCTACCAGGGCACCGAAAAACTGCAGGGAAAGCCCTTCGAAATCTGGAAATCCAAGGCGGACCCCCTCCATACCTATATCTACAACGAGGAATACTTCGGCAGGCCCTACGTGTACGGCCCCCCGCACAGCGTCCCGTACGGTGACAACCACCTCCGGTTCGCCTTCCTCGCCTCGGCGGCAATCAGCTACGCCATCTCGACCGGCATTGAATTCAACGCCATCCTCGGCCACGAATGGGGCGGAGCCCTCGCCGGCGCACTCACGCAGACCGTATACAAGGACACTTTCGGCCACGTCCCGTTCTTCTTCACGGTCCACAACATCACGTACGATTTCCATGTGGGCGCAAGCGAAATCGAGAGGATTGGCCTGCCCCGTGCCGACTACAACATGGACGGCTACGAATTCTGGGGCAAGGTGAGCCTCCTCAAGGCGGGCATCTTCTACGCCCGCAAGGTGCTGTTCCCCTCGCCCGGCTACCGCGACGCGATGCTCAACACGAACCTGCCCGGCGGCCTTAGCGGATTCTTGAACCACAATGCCGACAAGCTTATCGGCGTGCAATTTGGCGTGAGTTACCAGGTTTGGGACTTCAACTCCCAGGAAAAGCGCCCCATCAAGGAGGCGAAGCACAAGGCCAAGCAGGCCCTCGCCAAGACTCTCGGGGCAGACTTCGGCAACAAGTTGGTGCTGTACGTGCACCTGGACAACGAAGCCGGCAACACTTCCGAGACGCTCGCCACCGTGCTTTCGGACATCACCAAGCTCGACGTGTTCATCGTGCTCGGCCTTACTCCCGAATACCCGGAATGGAACTACTTCCAGGACGTGTCCAAGCAGTATCCCGATACCATGCGCGTGCTGCAGCTCGACCCGAACTTCGAGAGCATCTTCAGGCTGCGCGGCGCGCTCGCCGGTTCCGACGTATTGTTCGCGGCCAACCTGAGGGAGCCGTCGTCGTCCATCATCCTCAAGGCCCTCGCCTGCGGAACGCTTCCGCTCACCGGATTCAACGTGGGTGTCGCAAGCTCCCTGGACGACTATACTCCGGAGAACGCCGGAGTCGCGAACGCCTTCCTCGTGGAAGACGCCAACGCCCCGCACCAGATGATCCGCAGGCTCAAGGACGCGCTCCACGTGTACCAGACCGAAGTCGCGGACTGGGACAAGGCCGTGGTGAATGCATACAGCGGATTCCATTACGAATGGGACCGCACCATCGCAAAATATTTACTAATATTGGGCGAGTCGGGACTTTAGCTCAATTGGTTAGAGC